>JBICHS010000604.1:0-6336 GCA_043101135.1 Phycisphaeraceae bacterium JB051 | reverse complement strand
GCGCACTTCGACCGATTCAGATCCCCGATCTTGATAATGCTTCAACCCAACAAGTGGTTGAATTTTTGCGTGAAGACTATGCCAACATCTCTGCCGCCAAGCAGAGGCAGTTTATGCGTGAACTGGCGAAATGGTATTTGTCATGCAATTACGCTGATAAACAAAGCTTTGAGCAAAGCTGGGATCATTCGGACATGCCTCGGGACATCAAAAAACGCATCACAGCACATGTGCGTATCTCTGCGATCAATCAACTGTCGGAGAACTATTCGAACATCCCAGAATCTGAGAAAAAACAGTTCCTTGCCCAAGTCAGCTTCATGATCAGAATGCTCCCCTCTGGCAAGAAGCTTGAGCGTGTACTCACGGACAAAAAACAATGGGACCGTGTGTTCGATGATCCTGAAAAATACTGGCAAACCAAGGATAAGTACGCTCAGCAACTCGCTCATCATGCTTCTGCCGAACAACGTGCCAATCTCGCAAAGCTCTGCAAAGATCTGGCTGATTACAACAAGATACGATGAGCCGTCTCTGGAGAAATAGACCTTGGGATTATTTCAATGTCTCAC
Source organism: Phycisphaeraceae bacterium JB051 (assembly GCA_043101135.1). Classification (GTDB taxonomy): domain Bacteria; phylum Planctomycetota; class Phycisphaerae; order Phycisphaerales; family Phycisphaeraceae; genus UBA7800. The sequence goes on along the minus strand of JBICHS010000604.1, from coordinate 5,764 downwards.
ATCCCAACGGTATCAACAGCTTCCAGCTTGCTGATGGTTGTGTGACCCGGGCAGCGCGATTGCAAAATGTCTTGTTCTGACATGACCGCGACGTTGATCTGCCCCTGACCGAATCGATCGTAATCATAAATCATGACAATCCTTCCATCAGGCGTCACATCGACGTCCGGATAGGAAACACCTTGCCGTTGATCAATCATGCACTGGGCCGACCATGTTTGCCCGTCATCGTCACTCAACATCACACCAAGATTATTTCGCCCGTGCCACGTCGATACCTTACAGCAATCCACGTAGGTTGATTTTTTCATGTCAGGCTCAATATGGGTGGCATGCAGTAACTTACCATTGGGCATTCGAGCAATACTGAACCGGGAGTTCGGGCAGGTCATACCATTCTTGAATGACTGTGCCCACGTAATGCCACCATCACTTGAAGTACTTTGCGCCATACCATCGCATGTCCGTGACCAGAGCACGAGATCATCATGACCTCGCTCAAAGATCACGTGTTCGTCATATGCATTTGAAAGAATTTGTACTCCACCAACCCATTGAAATGTTTTCCCGGAATCTCGCGACACAACCAACCCTGCCAGGCGTCGACCTTCGGTCTGCGGATGAAACGGCTCAAGATTCCATATGGAAACAGGTAGCAGCCAATCGCCGGTAGCTGTGACGTAGGGCTTATTGAGCATGATGCCATCCGACAACCTGCGCGGCTCTGACCAAATCAGTTGATCAGCGGTCGGGTCTTTGCAGACACTACACCAAACCCCTGCTCTACCGTCCCAAATCTTCAAGTCTTCAGGGGACCATCCCTGAGCCCAGAACAACCAAACCTGTCCTGAAGGGTCACGCCATATTGTTGAATCAAACGCTCGGACTTGCCCATCAGGCGCGACGACTGCTACTGGTTCCTGCCAGGTTTTACCGAAGTCATCGCTTTGCCCAACCAGGATGTAATTATCAGGCCCCTCGGTGGTGCCGCCGGAATACCAGGTTGCCAGGAGCCGATCACCACCTGCCCAACAGATGCCCGGAATCCCCTGCCAAATACGTTCTGATGCTGTATATGATGCTAGATCCGTTGTTTTGATCTGCACGCTTCGAAGTGAGACATCGTCCCATTGTTTGTTTTGCTCGTTCATGGCATCCACTTATTCTGCAAGGTTAGCGATCGGATATTTGGGCTGGATAATGACATGCCAATCGAGTTTCATGCACTTTTCAAGGCAATCTCAACAACTTGTCATGTGTAAAGAATACACTGTTAAAGCTGGGAATCTATGGCTAATCACACAATACATGTGTCTGATTGTCTTATGAACAAAACTCATCAGCCAAACACAGAATGCCTCATTTCTGCCAAGGTTATCTCTGTCGCATGCTGACTCCTGCAGGCGTCAACGGATACGTACTGTCAGTTCTACTTCAACACTGGCATTCAACGGCAAGGCATTCACACCTACAGCGGCGCGGGCATGACGACCTGCGTTGCCAAACACACTGACGAGCAATTCGCTGGCACCATTGGCCACTTGAGGCTGACTGCCAAACCCTTGATCAGATTGAACGAACACACCCACGCGCACAACCTGCAACATGCGAGACCAATCACCTTCCAAATAGTTACCGATTGCAGCTAATGCGTTCACGGTGCACTGACCAGCCGCATGAGTCGCTTGCTCAAGATTCACAACCGATGGCACCGAACCACATGCCAGTAACGCGCCCGATTTGATCGGCAATTGCCCACTGACCACCAACAAATCGCCAGCCTGATTCACCGGCACATATGCAGCAACGGGCTTGACTGACTGTGGCAACTCCCAACCCAATGCCGCTAACCGTGCTTCAATATCCATTGTCCTGTTCCTATGATTAAGATTGGGGCTCAATAGCATAACCCTTGTCATGCAGGTATCCGATCACTCGCTGCAAATGCTCTGCATGTCGCACTTCCAACACCAGTTGCACCAACACACGATTAACATCCGGGCCAGCAAAAATGCGATCATGACGAATATGCTGAATACTCACAGCGTTTCGTGCCAATGCATCAGTCAGTGCAGCCAAACCACCAGGTCGATCACTAATGGTTACATTTAAACGACAAAGGCGCTGGTCGGCCGACATGCCAAATTCGATCACCCGACGAAGCACCAACGGATCGATGTTGCCACCACACAACGGCAGCACAACTTTTTTGCCCTTTAATTCAGGTAGTTTCCCACTGAGAAGCGCAGCCAACCCTGCCGCCCCCGCACCTTCCACAACAGCTTTTTCCACTTCCAACAAACGCAGCACAGCCAATGCCATCTCAGATTCATCCACACGCACAACACGATCAACTGACTTGGCTGCCAAAGCAAACGACAGGTCCCCCATTCGGCCAACGGCTAAACCATCAGCCAATGTCGGGACAACCGGCAAAGTTACAGGATGCCCCTGTTGCAATGATTTGGAAAACAAAGGCATGCTTGCTGGCTCAACACCAATGACTTGAACTTTCGGCTGCGTTGCTTTGATTGCCATCGAAACGCCAGCAATCAAACCACCCCCACCAACCGGTACGATCACCGCATCGACATCAGGCACCTGATGCAGGATTTCCAGACCCATCGTCCCCTGCCCGGTGATGACATACTCATTGTCAAATCCATGGATATACGTCAGACCTTGCTGATCACATAACTGCCGAGCCTGTGTCACGGCCTCGACGAATGACTTACCTTCCTGCACCACGCGGGCACCAAATCGTCGACAGGTTTCGACTTTGATCAACGGCGCATGCATCGGCATCACGACCGTGACAGGAACCTGCATTTGTTGGCCATGATAAGCCAACGCCAAGGCATGGTTACCGGCTGACGCGGCGATCACGCCTTTGCATTGATCGGGCAAATGCAAAAGCGCATTGGCTACGCCGCGCTCCTTGAAGCTTCCGGTGTGCTGCAAATAATCCAGCTTGCAATACACCTCACAATCCAGCATCTGTGAAAGCATGTACGCAGGCGGACACGGTGTGCAGACGATATGTGATTCAATGCTTCGAGCGGCAGTGAGAATATCACGGTGAATAACAGTCATTTGCCAATCATCCTGAAAGCCATTGATCCAGGTGCTGGGCGACGAACTGATCATCATGCAAATCCGGATAGGCGCGATACACGCGGTCAATCTCCTCTGCCTGTCCTGGGCCCAGTGTTTCATCAGGATTCAGACACCACGTGCCAGCCAACAACCCCTGGCGTCTAAGCACTTCATGCAAACCGCAAATCACACCTTGGTATTGATTGGCAGCATCGAAAAATGCAGCATTGCTGTCAGTCACTGCCATGGCTTTGTGCATCATCCAACGGGGAACATCACCACCTGCTGCAACAATCGCGTGGCACTCTTGAAGCAGCGTCACCGCCTTGCGTGTGCAGACTGACCAGTGCCCGAGCAAGCCACCGACAATTCGACGCGTCACCGACTTACCATTGACATTGATGCAATACGGTGTGAGTAAGTCCATGACGATGTTGTCATCATTGCCGGTGTACAACGCAATATTATCACGTTCTGCTTCGATGACGGCACGGATGACATCGAACGTCTGATAGCGGTTAAAGGGTGCCATTTTGATGGCCACAACATTAGGAATTTCCACAAAGCGACGCCAAAACTCATAAGACAACGGCATGCCACCGACCGCCGTTTGCAGGTAAAACCCCACCAATGGAATCACATCGGCAACAGCTTTGCAATGTGCAATCAGCGTATCCTCATCCGCCGTTTTCATTGCTGCCAAAGATAACAGTCCTGCGTGATAACCTGTATCACGTAAAAGCTCGGCCTCACTGACTGCCTGGGAGGTCTGGCCGACAATGCCTGCAATACGAACCAAAGGCGTCTGGCGTTGGTAATCAGCACGATCCATTTCCTCAGCTGCCAATTGCAACACCGGCTTGAATAAACCAAACTTCGCCTGGCGGATTTCAAACTGTGTCGTATGTACGCCAACTGCAAGGCCGCCGACACCGCTGTCAATGTAGTACCGACTCAAAGCACGCTGTCGTCTTTCATCAAGTTTGCGATTGGCATCCAGAGCTAGCGGATGAGCTGGTATGGCAACGCCCCCATCCAGCGTGGACTTGATGGTTGGGGATAGATCAGAACTTCCCATTGATCACCTCAAATTTCGTGGGTTTATTGAGCAATTGCCCATCATGCTCAAGCCAATGCGCAATGCGATCGAGCACCGTGGTCATGCTGGTCTGCGGATAGCCGAAAAGCTGATGGCCTTTTTGACCGTTACTGAGAATGGCCGTATCACCAGGACCACCGGTGAAAATTGGTTCACGATTAAGACGTTGTCCCAGTTCGACGCAGATACGTTCGATGGAAATCTGTTCAGGGCCGGCGATGTTGATGACAAAGGGTGACGTCGACGTATGAGCCAATGACAATAACGCCATGGCATTGGCATCGGTTTGCCAGATCACGTTGGCCATGCCCATCGTCAGGTCAACTGGCGTAGCATCCATGATTTTTTTCGCCAGATCCACCAGCACACCGTATCGCAATTCGCAGGCATAATTCAGCCGCAACAGTGAGACAGGTGTGCCTTGTGATTGAGCGAAATATTCGAATATACGTTCGCGTCCCAGACAGCTCATCGCATATTCACCGACGGGATTAGGCACATCGGTTTCGATCGAACCACCGCGATGAATCGGTGTTAAACCGTAGACGTTGCCAGTACTGAATGCGGCGATTCGACTATGGGCATAACGACGACAGACGATGGCTGGCAAAAGTGTGTTCATGGCCCAGGTCAAACTCTCGTTGCCGGTGGCACCAAATTTCATGCCTGCCATGAACATCACATTTTGCGTATCGGGCAGTTGATTGACAAACGTTTCGTCAAGCAGGTCGCCTGCCAATGTTGCCAAGCCCCATGATTCAAGGCGGCCACGCAACGTCGGATCACTGAAGCGTGATACGGCGATGACCTTTTGTCCTTTGCCTGCTTGATCAAACGCACGCTGAGCCATTCTGCAAAGTGTCGGGCCCATCTTGCCTGCGGCCCCCAGAACGATCAGGTTACCATCCAGATGTGACAGAGCCTGAATTACTGCTTCAGTCGGCGTACTCAATTCATCTTCCAATTGTTCGATCGTGTTAATCATGGTTGTATCCATCATGGGTTATTTGACCAGTTCAATTGCTTCATGTTCCGTGGCCTGCGTGGTGTACTGCCAGGCGGGGAACGTCCGGGCCTGTGTTACCGACGGTGCCACGGGCATCCCGTGCTGTTGCGCCCCGACGTAGCGTCCATTCCAAACCAATGGCCCACGCAACTCATCGAGATAAGCGGTATCGGTTTGCATTGAGAGTGATTGCCACCAAAACAATCGTGGCATAACGTGCATATCAAACAGTTCGTCATCCTGCTCGTGACAAAACATGCTGTCTGCATGCGGTTGCCATGCGTAATAGGCCCCCAAAAACAGCGTAAACAGGTGACGCGACCAATCATTCCAACCCCAAAGGGCAATGGTCACACCTTGGAGATTCGACACATTCTCAGCCCGTTGACAAAAGTCACGCGTCGCTTTGTAGGCACCTCGCGCCTGTGCCTGGCTTTGCCCAACACACATCATCCATGTGTGATCCATTGATTGATAGGTGTCAATGGTGCGTTGGATTTGATCTACGCGTCGATGCCAGTATTGCCAGGGTTCTAGCGTCACACGTCCGCGCATCTCATGGG
>JBICHS010000603.1:0-4332 GCA_043101135.1 Phycisphaeraceae bacterium JB051 | reverse complement strand
TTACACGTTCCAGACGATGAGCTACACGATTGATATTTACCGTGGCCATCTCAAACCGACGCATCGCTTTCTGGACTTTGCGTTATTTGTCTCGTTCTTCCCGCAGTTGGTTGCAGGCCCGATTGAACGCGCAACGCATCTCTTGCCAAGCATACTCCATGAACGCAGGATCGATTGGGAACAGTCGATGCGTGGTTGCTTTCTGATTCTCATGGGGTTGTTCAAAAAGATCGGCGTTGCAGACAGCGTTGCCATCGCGGTTAATAGTGTCTATCTCACGCAAGGCGATGTCACGCAACTGGACATCATCGTTGCAACGGTGCTCTTTGCGATCCAGATTTACTGCGACTTCTCAGGCTATTCGGATATCGCACGTGGCTGCTCCAAGATCATGGGCATTGAGTTGATGACCAACTTCAAATTGCCTTACGTCTCACGGACGCCAAGCGAATTCTGGACGCGTTGGCATATCAGCCTTTCAAGCTGGCTTCGCGATTATCTGTACATCCCCCTGGGCGGTAACCGTGGCAACAAGTTCATGGTCTACCGCAATCTGTCACTCACCATGCTCCTGGGCGGGCTCTGGCATGGGGCAGCGTGGAACTTTGTCCTCTGGGGTGCGTACCAAGGCGCGATTCTCTGCATCTACCGCCTGCTTGGGATCGGCGTGCGACGTGCAGGGCAGGAAGAGATCGGCATCACGATCAAGCAACGCATCCTGGGCATGCTCAACATGCTCTTCTTCTTCGGCGTCACCTGCTACGGCTGGTTACTCTTCCGTGCTGTGAGTTTTGAACAGATCGTCGGCTTCACATGGCAACTGCTCACCGACTTCGGATCAAGCAGCATGCAACTAACCATGCGTAAACCCACCCTCGCTGGCATGCTTGGCGTGCTGGTGTTGATCGTTTATGAACTGACCGAAAACAACCTCAAGGACACCTGTTTTTACAAACGTTTCCCCGTGCCGATTCGTGCGGGGCTTTATGCTCTGATGATCTTTATCATCTTCATGGGAACCAGCAATGCCCCCGTCCAATTCATCTACTTCCAATTTTAATTCACCCCCGGAAGCCCCGGAAGCTACCCCCGGCAATCCGAACGGTAGCGGTAAATCGGGCAAGTCTGCACCGATCCGTGCGGCATGGCTGATGCTGTGGGTGTTGGTCTGGTTGCTGGTGATGGACATCGGCATCAACGTACTTTTCCCTTATCCCAAAGCACCCGACGCTCAACCGTCACGTTTAAAACAGTACTTTGAATACGGTCGCTCCACCGAAGGCAAGATCCGTTACATGGTCGGTGATACCAATGCCAACACCGCATCGGTGAGTCTGGCAGGTTGGATGGACGACAGCAAGACACGGCCGACCACCGCAGCTAAACCCGATGGCACACTCATCGCCGTCTACGGGCAAAGCTTCACGCAACATGCCTGTAACACATGGGCCAAACAAAACGACTCGCTGAGCATGCGTATGATCCTGGGTCCCGGCGCACCGCTGAACCATTCCTATGCGATGTATCTTCAAGACCGGGACAAACATGATGCCAAGGTTTGCGTGCTGGGGATTCTCGCAAGTTCACTACCCTATCTGGACACCATCGCCGGGATGACATGGAGTTTTGAACGGCCTTACACGTTCATGTTCCCCAAGTACTCAGTCGTCGATGGCAAACTCAACACCATTGACCCGACGATCCATTCCATGCAGCAATTCCGCGACACGCTCAACGATTCAGCCAAATGGAAAAAGCTCATCAGCCATGTCAGTGAACATGATGCGTTTTTTGATCCAACGACATTTAATGCTTGTTTTACCGACCAATCCGCGATCGGCCGCATGCTCCGACGTGCATGGGGGCAGCGACATATGCAGGCCATGCAAGCCAGGTATCACAGCGCGGATGGCTTTAATCCTAAAACAGGCATTACCGACACCGCGCGTTATCTCGTGGTGGATTGGGCGAAGAAAGTCCGCGAAGATGGGCGACTGCCGATTGTTTATGTCATCAACGATCGCGGCTTTGCGGATCACCTGTATCAGGAATTAGGTGACACACTCAGGGCAAACAACATCCCGTTTGTGAGCACACATGACTATGCCCCTGCTGCGGACCTTGCCAACTTTCAATCCGATGGTCACTTTGTGCATGCGGTTGATCAGATCACCGCGCAAAAGTTTGAAGCGATCTACCAATCTTCAATCAAATGATTCATCAAGCAGAATCGACGGCCCCCACGTGATCGTCTTGCCCTGCAAGTTGGCATCATAAAGCTCCTCAACCCGTTGATCTGACCACATGCTTGAACTGACAACCAGTTGATCGATCATCAAATCAGATTGAAACCTGGCATTGGCACTGGAACGCCCGATGTAAAACGCATCATGGAGAAACTGCTTGCCCAGCGTGACGTTGTCGCGTTGCTCAAGGATTTTGCCATCCAGATAAATCTTGAGCGTGCTTTGTGACGTACCGCGATGCTGCCAGGCGATGGCAACATGATGCCAGGTATTTTCCGGCCAATGAGCAATGCGTGCATGAACACTGTCATAAAACTCGCCGGACTTCTGGTATGGGGCGCGCCCGTTTTTAAACAGCACGCTCAATTTCCCCTTATTGAGCAATGCAAAGAACCAATCGGGATTATTCTCACCGGTTGCAAAAAGAAACTGGTTCTCTGCCTCTGCCAAATCGACCGGAAGTTTCACCCACATGGCGATGGTCCCCTGTGACGTTGGAACCTTCTGGGTTTTGTAGAGCAACTGTGATTGACTATCGAGCTGAGCGGCGTCTTTGACTTTACCATCGATCGGCTCAAACTTCCGCGCGATGACATCAAACGCAACCGCCTGATCCGAAGCACTCACCGTAGCATCAGATCCTAAACCACCACGTTCATCTGGATTGCTGATGGCATAAATGCGTTGCTCTAAAACCACAGACGCATTGGGAGCAAGGTTGACCTCACGGCCCATCAGTTCAAGATTGAAATAGTTCTTCTCATCATTGACAAACAGATAACAACTTGCCTGCTCCGTGTCGTAGGTGTGAATGAGTGTGCGTTTGGTGTATGGATCCTGCACCATCCATTTCCCATCAGGCTGAACCTGCGGACCATCATGGTGATCTTTGAGTTGGCCGTCGATCACTTTCCCATCCTTGGCATGAATACGCACATTGAACTGCGCGGGATGATCGCCAAGCGAAAAGGATGGATGCGACCGCAACATGGATTTACGCGTCGTTGTGCTGAGATTCGTCAAGCGGGTTTGGATGCGAATTTCAGGCTTATCCGGATTCGGAAGCGAGATGGTCCGTGTGACCTGGTAGTCATCCACACGGGCAGTTAACACAATCCGTTTTGCCCCCGCGTCGGTTTGTTTCTCCCAAGCGTATGGCAATTCCCAACCGGGCCCAGCGAACGCCTTGCCGACATATTCTTCGTAGCCGCCGTAAGCAAAATAGTGTGCACCAAGTTGATCCAGCGTGTCGGATTCAGGCGATTCCTCAAGGAAATTCCAGCCGGTTTGGCGATCCTTGATGCGAATGATTCGCCCACCAATTTCAGGTAAAACCGCGACTTCCAAAACGTCATTACTGATCTTGACGATGGGCGCGAGGCGTTTACGACTGCGGAACAACACCTTGGCAAAACTTGGGTCAAAGTTGCCTTGATCCATTGCATTCTGCACCATTTGCTGCTGCTTCACAGCGTCACTGTCTCTGCCGTCGGCATTGATGATGTAAGCATCTTCACCACGTTCAAGACGCCATTTCACATCTCGATCAAGTCCGGCAAGTTTCTGTGCGTTGACACTTTTAACCGTGCCGTCCAAAGCGGCCTCAACCCTTTGAAGCCGCTTGAGAATCAACGCGTCCGAGACCATCGCTTTGGCTTGCTTGAGTCGCAACTGGCTTTGCTCAACCAGTTGATCCGTCCAGACCAAAGGTGATGGTGTGGTGACATCGGCATAAAGTTTGGGATGCCAGCCCGAGTCTGCAACGGCCTTTTCCTGGTCGATGTAATATTGCGTCATCAACTTGGCGGCCGGGCCGAACATGTTCTGACAGTAATCAGCGATCAAGTCATCAGCATCAAGTGATGGTTCATCCAGATACCTTGCCAGAGCGTAATAAAGCAGCGTGTTGTAGGGATGATTGGCCGAGGTGGATTGCGTGAAGTAGTACCGTGTTCCGATGCTTTGAAAAAACTGTACCGTGTCGCGAACACGATAGATCAAAGGCAAAGTCACCGCGACAGGTTGGGTCTGGCGATGATCACCAATGAGAAAATACTCCCAGATTCCAAACCGACCGGGCACCTTG
>JBICHS010000602.1:0-3290 GCA_043101135.1 Phycisphaeraceae bacterium JB051 | reverse complement strand
TTCAATCGTCGCGTGATCCGTTATTACAATCAATCGACCCAGACATGGAATGACTCAACAGGCTATGCAGGTCGGTATGAATTCCCATGGCGATTGTCCAACTTCCAGTATCCGTCTGGTGATATCTATTCCTACTGCAGTTGGCGGGCCACCGAGCCGGACTCGTATCTGACGACCGAAGGATTTAACAATTGGACAAGTACGCATATCTATTGGGTGACATCCCGCGCGGATGCTGCAGCCCAGGGGATGTACAAAGAACATTTGCAAGGCACCAACCTCGTCCTGCTCGACGGCCATGTCGAATCGTTCCAGTACAGCCAGCTTGAAAACCTTGTCGCTGACAAACGGTATTGGCGTGAAAAATGATGGCTTGCTGTAAACCATCATGATCAACCATGCCAACGCCTTCCGGTCACGCTTACCTTGTCCCGCCTGATTCACCATCCGTTCTCAACCAGCATCCACCCGATCAACGTTGCCAGGCTCAGCAGCGTTTTCATGATCGGTTACCCGATCCGGAGTTTACCTTTGAAAACGTATCTGACCCTGATTTTTGCCTTGTTTTTCATTGTTTTGCCCCTGTTGTCCCCAGTCCATGCAGCGGATGACTTCAAAGCCTTTGATCTCTGGCGACATGCTTCAACCTATGATCAATCACAGCAGCCGGATCGTGATCGCAAAAATGATGCAGCAAAAAATGCCGGTGATCCGGGACTGGTGCGTGGCAATAGTGAGTGGCTTAGCTATGACTTTGAACTAAAGCAGTCCGGCTGGTACGAACTCTATGTGCTCGGTACACCACTGGGTTGGCGACGTGATATCGAGCTCGACGGCAAACGGATTTTCAAGGGCGGCCTCAGAGATGATGCGTTTCTCACCGATAAAAAATCGCCCGCCAAAGTCCGCAGTCTCTACATCGAAAAAGGCAAACACACCCTCAAGTACACCATGGCAGCCTTCCCCGGACTTTACCTGCATGGCTGGGGGCTGATCAAAGCCACGTCTCCAACGCAGTCCATCCACGGCCAGCTTCAATCCAACAGCATTGGTCGCGTCTGCGATCCGCGTCAGGTGCAACTGTCCTTTGAATCACAATCGGTCGATCAGACCTTAACCATCACAGCTGTCGAAGACATCTCCAAGCAAACCTTCACACTCGGGAGCTTCAAACTCAAAGCCAATACGACATCGCAGGCAATCACTTTCAAGCTCCCACAGCAGGGCAGTTACCAGCTTGCTGCAAAGCTGGATGATCAGGTTTTGTGTAGCAGTGATCTGGCATTGCCACTACTTGGAGCCATTGACACCACGCCGGTGGCCGTGCACAAACCGACTGTGAAAAAGACACTGCTCTGGGATATTGATTGTGTGAAACAAACCCGCAACGGTGAGCCGGTGAAGCTTGACGAAACCTTCTGGGAAGCCAACGGCCCGACGCGCATTCACCGTTCACCTGCAGGGACCTATCGCGAATCGGATGCACTGAGTAGTGACAATCAAATTGTTTCAGGCCACGGCGAGCGTTCGCTCAATGCCTTTTCCTATGCGATTGATGTGCCGCAAATTCAGGTGCCGTATTTATTGGAGGTGGATTATCCCGATGACACCCGTCGGACAACCAATGTGGTGATCCTGGAGAAAGCGATCATTCACCCGCGACATGGTTACCCGATGGCTCAGTTGGGTAGTGGCTATGAAACCGGTGACGCGTTTGAACTCACCAACGAGATGAAGACGCACCGCGTGTACTTCTGGCCGACGGTCCCTGAGATTCGTGCAGCGTTGGTGAGTATCTATGACGGTCAACGTGCAGCAGCATCGCGCATTCGCGTTTACAAACTGGATGAAGGTTTGCCCGATCCCGTTAAACCGTATGCCGGTCCCAAACCCGGTGGCCGCGTCTTTGCCAGCTACTACGAAGAGTGGCGCCGGTGGAATGCTCATCAACGCAGCGCGTATCTGGCGGGGCTCAACGAGATGAGTCAGGACATCATCGGTATTGACCGTTGGCTGCGACAAAGTCGCGCGGTCGGCATGAATGCCATCAGTCCCACGGAAGTCGTCTACCGTAGCTGTACCTATGACTCGGATGCACTCTATGGTTATGGCACGCAGCCGTATGACATCCCACGCATGGCTGTGTTACTGGCTGAGAAATACCAGATGGGTTACAGCCCTGAGCTTCACGTTACCCCGCGACCGACGTTGGATAACCTTGTCAAAGCCCAGGCAGATAAGCCCGAAGACACGCTGCTTTATTCGCAGACCGGTGCCATTGGCGTTAAGAATAATTATGGTCCGGGGTTTAACCCCTTGCATCCGGCTGTGCAGGATCGATACTTGATGATCCTTGATGAATTGGTCGGTAAGCTCGGTGATTCGCCTGCGTATGATGGCGTGAATATCCGATTGATGACCTGGGCAGGCAACTCGTGGTTCTGGCTTTGTTCGCTGAACTGGGGCTATGGTGATTGGACCATCAAGCAGTTTGAAAAAGACACGGGCATTGATGTCCCAACGCCATCCGGTGATCAATCACTGCAGCGATTCTCCGAGCGTTACAAATTTTTGACATCCAGGAACATGGTCGATCGCTGGATCGCCTGGCGTAACGGTCGCATGATGGAATACATCCGCAAGATGCGCGATGTGGTGACCGCAGCCAATCCTGACGCGCGGCTGATTTTCACCGGCTCCTATGAATTGGATTACATTTTCGAACACGATCCTGATGCAACGCCACAACAGCTCCTCACCGAAGCCGGTTTTGATTTGCAAGCCTTGAGCAAGGAACAGGGCATTGGCTTTGTCAACGCCAACGCGTATGGTCGCGCCAAGACTGCAAGCCCTGTTGAAGATCAGGCGATGTTCGACAAACTCATCTTCAATGACAAGCGTTTGATCGCAGGGGGCAACGGCCAGATTCAGAAAGTGACCAACACTTATTTTGAAGTCCACGAACGCGTGCCGGTGGATAAGCTGGGCTTGCCCGGGTACACCCCCAAGGGCTACTGCGGTGCAGCCGAAGCAGCAGGACGCATGGGCTTACGCAAGCTGGCAATTCCCCTGGCAGAGCAGGACACACTGCGATTTGTCCAGGGTGGGCTCGGTTATGTCTGGGGGCAGCCGGAAGTCTACGTGCCTTGGCTCAATGCGTTCACCGCGCTGCCTGCCGTTGCTTTTGATGAAGTTGCCAGCCCCGGTGATGCCGTTGTAGTGCGCCAGAAAACACTGGAAAACAAGCAGTATGGCTATGTCGTCAACCGTGAGCCGTTTGCCGTTGATGT
>JBICHS010000601.1:0-8511 GCA_043101135.1 Phycisphaeraceae bacterium JB051 | reverse complement strand
TGCACTCCATCCGCACCGTCGAGCAACGCATGAGCATTGAAGCCGTCTTCGCCCAACAGGTCCAAGCTGTCGAACAAATGTTCACCCAGGGCGGCGAAGGCTGAGTTTTTCTTTCAAGACTGACAAGGCATTTTTTACCGCAGAGCGGCTGTGTTGTTTGTCAAGGTTTTTTGCCTCAAGCGCCGGCGGCTTTTTTCCCCGGAAGGGCTTGGGCCTTGGCGCACAGGCTGTTTAGGTGAATCAACAGTTTGCGGGCGCAGGCACACATGGCGACCTTGTGGAGCTTGCCAGCTGCGATCAGACGTTGGTAAAAATCCCGCATCACCGGATCGTACCGCACGGCAGATCGGCAGGCCATAAACAACGCGCAACGCACGGCTGCGCGGCCACCACGGATTTTGCGTTTACCTTTGTGACGACCTGAGTCATGGGCATAGGGTGCCAGTCCTGCCAGCGCGGAGATCTGTTGACGGTTGACGTGGCCCAGTTGCGGCAGGTGGCCCAGTAGCGTGGTAATGGTTTGCTCAGCCACGCCTTTGACCTGGATGAGGATGGCGGCTTTGGCTTGATGTTCGGGCGATTGTTTGAGGCACTTGGCCAACTGGTCGTCGAGTTGGGCTTCGAACTTCTGCAGGCGAGTGATGCTCTGCTTGATCATCTTGGCCATTTGTGCGTCATGGCAACATTCCAAACGGTTTTGTTCACGCACGCGATCTTCGACGATCTGTTTGCGTCGATCACGTAAAGCCCGCAGTTTTTCAGTAGTTTTATCGACTTTCTGCGTCACCTGCGGCTTGGTGGTTGCTACAAATTTTGCGATGAGTTGGGCGTCGAGTTTGTCGGTCTTGGCATGGAGGTTGATGCTTTTTGCAAAGTGCCTGACGCATGCCGGCTGAAGCAGGGACACGAGACAGGCGGCCTTTTGCAGACGTTTGAGCAGCGGTCGTTCATAGCCACCACTGGCTTCGATGGCCACGTGCACCGGCCCCAATGTCGCCAGTTGCTTGAGCAGTTGCTGGTGGCCTGGCAGGTCGTTGGTGACTTGGCCGATGTAGGTATCAGGGGTAGCGATGTCCAAATTTGTTTTGCTGATGTCGATTCCGATGTAAACTGGTGTTGTCATTGGTGACTCCCACTCTTGCCTAAGCGAACCCAGTGTGAAGACTGATTCAGGCGGCTGTTCGGGACGATCCAAAACAGGACGTGTGTTGCTTGCTCTGCGACGATCTTGCCAAAGCAGATCCCGACGCAAACCCAACCCCACGCCCAGGAGGAGCCCACACAGGCTCCTCATTTTTTATCTAAACAACAAAGACGGGAAATGACAACTTACAAGACGCAGAGCACTCAGAGTCAGGAGAGAGGAAACAATTTAATTACATTCTGTTGTTCTTCATACTCCCGCCCCCAGTATCAGAAAACAAATTTTATCTCTCTTATCTCTGGGTGCTCTGCGTCTCTGCGGTAAAAAATGCCTTACTGATTTACGACTGCTAGCAGGACGCTGAGGTCTTGATACAATCTGTGGATTCATTGACAAGGAATACCACATGCCACAGATTGCAGATTTTGATGCCTTTTCCAATATTCGTTTATTCACACTGACCAACGCTTCGGGCATGTCCGTGAGCATTACCAATTTCGGCGGGATTATCACCAGCATCATGGTGCCTGACCGTAACGGCAAGCTTGAGGACGTGACGTTGGGTTACAAGAAACTTGACCGCTATCTCAATGCGGTGGACAAGCCGTACTTCGGTGCGATCATCGGCCGTGTTGCCAACCGTACTGCTGAGAGTAAGTTCACGCTTGATGGTGTCGAATACGAACTCAATGCCAACGACGGTGTGAATCACCTGCATGGTGGCAAGACCGGTTTTAACGCGGTTGTCTGGGATGCTGAGACACGCAGCGGTAATGGTTTTAAATCGCTTCGTCTGACGTATTGCAGCCCTGACACCGAAGAGGAATATCCGGGCAATCTCGATGTCACCGTCACCTACACGTTGACGGACTCCAACGGACTTTCGATGGAATATGAAGCCTTCACGGATAAGGCAACGCCGGTGATGCTCACCAACCATGCCTACTTCAATCTCAAGGGTGAAGGCAATGGTGATGTGCTTGATCACGTGGTGATGATTGACGCTGATGAATACCTGCCGGTGACTGTGCGTCAGATTCCCAACGGCCAGATTGTCCCCGTCGAAGGCAGCCTGTTTGATTTCCGTAAGCCCAAAGCTGTGCGTCAGGATTGGGATGATGAGCATCCGCAGTTCAAGACCACCATGGGTTACGATCACTGTTATCAACTCAACCGTGATGATCTTGCGGACGACGAATTGATGCTCGCATCTCGCGTCGTCGAGCCTGAGTCCGGCCGCGTATTGGAAGTCTACACGCAGGAACCTGCTGTGCAGTTTTACACCGGCAATTTCCTGGACGGTCGCCTGATGGGTAAATCCAGTAAGCCCTATGTTCGTTGCGGCGGACTCTGCCTGGAAACCCAGCAGTTCCCCAACAGCCACAACACACCCGGCTTCCACGACATCATCCTCAAGCCCGACGAAACCTACAGCACCAAGACGGTTTACCAGTTTGGTGTTGAAAAATAAGTTGCCAGAATCAACAATTAAAAACGCAGCTCATCGCAATGACGGGCTGCGTTTTTTTTATGTACTGTTTTTATGTGTTGCGTTTGTTGGTTGTCAGATAGACATCTGTTCGTCATTCCCGCGAAGGCCCGAATCCAGTGGCATTCTGTTGACACTTGCAGGTTCCACTGGACTCCCGCCTGCGCGGGAGTGACGGAATTTGGGCGTTATGTGTCAAAGTGATTCGTCTTATTCCACCGTGATAAACACCGGTTCTTCACCGACCTTCAGATTGAACTTGCCAGCAGTGTTTTGCAGTTGCCACGTTTTACGACCATAGAGATCGCTGGCGGTAACTTGCTTGATATCGGTGGTGATTTGGATGTCGACGGGGTCAAGCCAACGTTGCCAGTGTTTGGAGCGGCCCATGGTGGTGTCGCTGAGAAAGCTCCATGCGACAATGAGTTGTTTCTCACCCGGCTTACCCAGCAGATAGGCAAGGGCTTTGGGATCACCGTCTTTTTCTGCTGAGCCGACGACATGAGCATCAAGCGGCTTAATGCTGTGATAGTCCACACCATCGAAATGATGACCGAGTTGGCCGATGGCAACCCACGGTAAAGACGGTGTGCCGTCGAGCATGAAATTGAAATGACTGAAGTAGTACGTCGGGCTGACCTTGTAGTTCAGGAGCATGACCGTGCCTGCGACGTAGGTTGCTGCTGCACGACATTCACTGACGCGGCGCCACTTGGGGCCGATGAGCCATTTCTCTTTTTGATTCCAGTTTTCGTCCGCTTCATCAGCAGTATTGATGATGTCCTGATCAGGAATCTCACCATTGACGCGAGAGCGAAAAGCAATGCCACATTCGCTGTTGATCATCGGCAGGTCTTTGCCAAGCATCTGCATCGGATCCTTGAGCATGGTGACATGTCGGATGAGGTTGTTGATGGGGGTTTGTGATTCAAAGCTCATGATCTCTTCGTACCAGTGAGCAGAGACGGCATCGACATAATCCAGCAGGCCGGCATTGAAAAGGTTACGCGTGGTGCTGCGATGATCACCTGCACTGATGGCGGGGCCGATGACCTTGACTGGATGTGACGGGTTGGCACGTTTGATCCCATTTTTGAAGGCTTTTGCGGTTTGGACGTATTGTTCGGGGGTGCCTTGCCAACGGGCTTTTGTGTTGGGCTCGTTGTTGAGTTCCAGTGAATCAATCGTGCCTTGGGCATCGTCATAGCGACTGATCATTGCAGCGATGTAGTCTTCCAGAACGGTCATATCATCGGGTGGATAAGCGGTCGCATTTTTGACCCAGCTCATGCCTGCTTTACCGCGACTGGATGTCCAGAGGGGCGAGCCGTCATAGGCGATCATCAACTTGCCGCCGATGGCTTTGACTTCGTTGTATTTCTCGTCGAAGTGTTCCCAGTGATAGATGCCGGGGGCAGTGTGGATGCGCGACCAGTGTGCAAAATAGCGGTAGTGCTTGAAGCCCGGGAGGGCGACGATGCGCCGATCGACATGTGCAGCCAATGGCCAATCTTCCGGCAGGTCCTTTGCCCACTTGGTGGGGCTGTAGGCATAAAGCTGCTCGACGGTGGCGGTCTTGTCAGTGATGGGGCTGTCTGGTGTTTCGACCAGAGCAGCAGTCACTCGGTAGAGACCGGGCGTGGTTGGATATTGATGTTGAATACTGATGGTTTGGCCTGCGTTCAATTTCACCGGGAGAACGGTTTGATCCGTCTTTTTGGTGATCATGTCATAACGCTGAAGTTTGAGCAGTGTCTCTTGATCACCTGACGCTGCAGGTTGGGTTAAGGTGATGTCCACGGTGGGGGTTTGGCCGAGGATGAAGGCGTTGTGTTTGGCGGGGGTTTGAATCTTCAGCGATGTTGTGGAGGCAGTGTTGGTGAGATTGGTGTCTGCCCAGATTGCGATGACACCACCATGGCCTTTGAGATTAGTCACTTCAAGTATTTCCTTGCCGTTAAGTTGACAGGCATTGGGTAAGACGACGGTGCCGAACCAGTTGGCGTAGGCATTTTCCTTGCCTGATTCGCGGACGGGTGGATGCTGTTTTTCGTTCAATAGTTTGGGTGTTCCCAGTTCGATGGTTTGCTTGTCAGCCGTGATGAGGTTGACGCGGTATTGTTTGATTTGGTTACGTGAATCACGCCAGACGGTGCCCGTGCGAGCGATGAGCCCAAGGCGATATTTGCCCGGCTTTAACTTCATTTCAGACAGGTCAAACGTAATGGTCGACTTGCCATGCATGTGGTAGTTGTGATGCCCCAGGGTGGTCTTGCTTAACCAGGCTTTACCGTCGGTGACCTTGTGTGTTCTGTTGGCAAAGAGCGCGGTACTTTGATCGGGCAAGTTGGGTAGCGCTAGGCTTGATTCAGCAGGGACAGGTTGTGTCAACATGCTGGTCAAAAGCAGGGACAGACAATAGGCGATGAACGTGCGACGCATGAGTACTCCGTGGTGTGATGCGATATTGATGATTGAAAAGATGATGGTGAGTCAGGTTGGCTCAGGGATTTTCGTGAAGCCAGATGGAGGTGTCCAAAAATGGGCTGTTAATGACGTGGCCATCGAGAAACGAGACGTTGATGGAATCACTCTGATGCGGCCCGCCCCCGGTGGTTTTGGCACGGTTGGAGACAGGATAGGTCGTGACTCTGGTGCTGTCCTGATAGTCATAGTGGAAATAGGTGTTGGTTGGATCAGCCGCAAGGCTCATGCGCGAAAGGACGAGTTTTTCATTCCACCAACTCGGGCCCGAGGCTGCGGCCCAGGTGATACTGCTTTGATCTGATGAGATGTAATAATTCTTGCGATAGAAAAAGTAGCGGACAATGCCACGGTCTTCAGTGAATGGCGGGTTGATGTTGGACGGGCAGACCCACAGCGGGTTAAGCGTGCTCACTGCGCCGACTTGCGGATCATTGTTGTCATCCGTTTTGTTAGGCAGGTATCCGGCTTTGGACATGTACTGGGCGATGCCGTACCAGATATTGGATGTGTCATTCGAGGTGATACTTTTATGGTAGGGGACCACGTCTTGATGATCAGCAGTATAGGTAAAGACCACCATCATGATCTGCCGCATGTTGGATTGGCACTGAATGCCTTGAGCACTTTTTCGTGCAGCACCCAACGCAGGCAGGAGAATGGAAATCAGCAGCGAGATGATGGAGATGACCACCAGCAGTTCAATGAGTGTAAAGGCATGATGACGTTTCATAGGTGTCTCCAGTGAATCACACGCGTGCGGGATTCACAGTTGATAGGGCAGATGAACAGCTTTGGAAGTTTGACGTTTTTGAGGTTGGCTGACTTTCTTGATCAGCATCTCGACCGCTTTTTGCCCGACGGTTTCCCAGATATGCGGTGTGTGGAGAATGGGATAGTGTTCAAAGAAAACGTGTTGGACGGAGATGCCTGCGCCGACGGTGGCAACGTGGTGGGTTTTGCCAACCGTGTGTCCCATGTGTTCCAACGCTTCACAGATGTGAATCGCAGCCGTGTCGCTGTAACTGATCCACGCGGTGATTTGGGCGTTTTTTTTGACCAATTCACTGACAGCCTGGCGGAGTTGAGACCCGGGAATTCTGCCATGCTCAATGACATGATTTTTGAGGCCAGCCTCTTTCATGGCATTGCGATAACCCTGACAACGGTCGGCATAGGAGTAATGATCTGCAATCATCGGGGGCGTGAGATATCCGATATGCCGATGACCCATTGCCTGCAAAGCCTGCGTCATTTCTTTGGATGCTGTGACATCATCCGGGTACACCGAATCATATCTTTGCTTGGAGTTGATCCACACCGCAGGCAAGCGCGTTTCCTGAACCAACTCCCAGAAACGCGGCGGGATGTCTTTGGTGTAATCAATGAGTAAGCCGTCGCAACTCAGATGACGCAACGCGCTGGGCAGGTAGTCCGGATCGGTGAGTTTGCTGTCGTTGACACGAGCAATATGCAATTGCATCTGCTGAGCATCCAGGGCATGTAACACGCCATCGAGTAACGGGCTGGTCATGAATCGAGCGCCGGCATGGGTACTGCTCAGCCAGGTCACCGTGTTGAACTTGCCTGACTGCATCGCCCTGGCGGAGGCATTGGGGCGGTACCCAAGATCACGCGCCACCGTCAGAACTTTCTTGCGCGTCTGCTGGGAATACACGCCTTTGTCATTGAGAATTTCACTGACCGTGGGCATGGAAACGCCGCTGTGCTCGGCTATTTGCTTGAGCGTGACTTTCATAGGGAGTCTACTTAAAAAATTGAAAATAACCCGTAACCAAAACGTTTCGGTTGTTCTTTGGGTAACTGTAGCCTAAACGTTTCGGGAGTCAAGCGATCAGGCTAAAAAAAGACACGCTGCGGCTAATGGGGGCCGCAGCGTGCTGATGTTGATCTGGTGGGGTTAACCAGATCAACTGTAGGGGTCTAAAATTTCACCGTCGGATTTGACGGCATTTGATGAGGTAGAAAATCACCGGGTACAAAAGTAGCTCCATGATAAAACTCGTCCCAAGGCCGCCAATCATCGGGGCTGCCAAGCGTCGCATGGTGTCCGCGCCGGCACCCGATGCCCAGAGCAGGGGGAAGAGCCCGATGAAAGTCGTCACCACCGTCATCGTCTTGGGCCGGATACGCTGAACCGCACCATCATGGATCGCATGCCAGAGATCCGTCCGGTCATTCATCCGGTTCTCGCGCTTGAAGCGATCAAAACTGTTCTCCAGGTACAGCAGCATCACCAGTCCTGTTTCAGCATCCAAACCTGCCAACGCAATCACGCCGACCCAAACAGCAATCGATAAGTTGTAGTCCAAAGCCCACAACAACCAGACTGCCCCGACAAGACTAAACGGAATTGCCAAAAGTACAATACAGACTTTCACCCAACTTTTGGTCGCCAGATAAAGTAGTAACAAAATCAAAACACCTGCAACCGGGATCACCATCATCAGCCGCTGTCGCGCAGCCTGCATGTATTCATACTGTCCGGACCAGACGATGTTGTATCCCTCGGGCAATTGGATCTGTTGCTCGATGACATCCTTGGCCATCGTCACGTAGCTGCCCACGTCCATGCCAGCGATGTCCACGAACACCCATGCCGTGAGTCGCGCGTTTTCACTCTTGATCATCGGCGGACCTTTGTGGATCGAAATATCCGCCAACTGTCCTAACGGCACCTGTGTTCCCGAAGGCGTTGGCACCAAGGTCTGCTTGAGCTTCTCGACGTTATCCCGCAGCTCCGAGGGATACCGAAGATTCACAGGGTAACGCTCAAGGCCCTCGACGGTGAAGGTGATGTTCATCCCGCCGATCGCGCTCATGATCACATCCTGCACCTCACTGACAGACAGCGCATAGCGGGCGATATGCTGACGGTTGATTTGAATGTCAAAGTAATTCCCGCCAACGCTTTTTTCAGAAAACGCACTGACGGTGTTGGCCTGCGTGCGTGGGTCGGTCTTGATCGTCGTTGCAATCTGCTCGGATAATTCAGCTAATTTCCCAAGGTCCGGTCCCATCACCTTCACGCCCACCGGCGTCTTGATTCCCGTGGAGAGCATGTCAATACGTGTGCGGATCGGCATGGTCCACGCATTGGTTAACCCCGGGAATTGAAGCACATCATTAAGCCCCGGCACATGCAGATGTTCACCTGATGCTGATGGTAATTGATACCCATACACCAACTCGTCCTTGGTGATATGACGTGTGTTAGGCCAGATTTTCTGCGGGATTACAGCCAGGAATCCAGGCCACGAATCATAAAACCGACTCACCGGCCTTGTCCGCCATTTGCTCTTGTCACGATGCAAAATGATCGTGGTCTCCAGCATGCTCGGCGGCGCAGGGTCCGTCGCTGTCTCCGCTCGAC
>JBICHS010000600.1:0-2813 GCA_043101135.1 Phycisphaeraceae bacterium JB051 | reverse complement strand
CTGAATCTCTACGATGTCGGCAACACCGGCTATTTCGCGATCCATGATTTCGTGGCTGAGGGTGAAGGCTTCCTGAACATCATCGTCACTGACAATGGTAGCAACAGTTCCACCGGTCAAACCGTCAGCTTCTCCGATAATGTCACCGACCTCTTTGGCGATGTCACCGCGTTCAGCCTGGATTACAACACCTACACACTGGATGGCGTGGACCTTTCAGACATCAAGCAAATCGATTTCTACTTTGAAGCCACCAGCCACGGCGCTGCCATTGCCTTTGGTGCGATCACCGCGACGACGTTTCCCGCATCCATCCCCGAACCTGCTTCATTCGTGATGCTGTCACTGGGCTGTTTCCTGCTGATGACCAGACGGGATCGGGATTGAACGACGGTCATTTGACGTCATGAGAGCCGGTTCTATCACGTTACATTGCTGTTGGTGTTTGCCTATCAGGCAGTAGAAGAACGTCCATGTTGCATCTATAGATGTCACCCATTTGCCTCATCCAGACATTTCGGTCAAAATACCTCTCCTATGCCCGGATTTGTCAGTCGTGTGACTGGCGTCGGTGCCATTGGCATCGCATGGTTCGGGTCGTTTCAATGCCTCTTTAACTGAACTGGAAATCACAACTATGGCAATTCGATACGCCGAAGGCACGCATCTGTTCACCAGTGAATCCGTCTCCATGGGCCATCCCGACAAGGTCTCTGACCAGGTCTCCGATGCCATCCTCGACAGCCTCATCGCAGTTGACCCGATGGTCCGCTGTGCATGTGAAACCCTCTGCACCACCGGTTTGGTGGTCGTGGCAGGCGAAGTGACCGTGCACAACGACAAGGCCGTCGCTGCCATGGAAAACATCGAAGAAACCGTCCGCGAAACGCTCAAGCGTATTGGTTACACCGACCCGAAAATGAAGTTCGACAGTGAAAGCTGTGCGGTCATTCGTACTATCCATGGTCAGTCGGCTGACATTGCCATGGGCGTGGACAAAGAAGGTGCTGGCGACCAGGGCATGATGTTCGGTTACGCCTGCCGTGAAACCGCATCGCTGATGCCGCTTCCCATTGACCTGTCCCACCGCCTGATGGAACGTCACGCCAAGGTTCGTGAAAAGAACATCATCAAGGGTCTGCGTCCCGACGCCAAGAGCCAGGTGACCATCGAATACAACGGCACCAAGGCTGCCAAGGTCCACACCGTTGTGCTCTCCACCCAGCACACCGAAGCCTGGAATGGTGCTGCCAAGCAGGCTCAGCTCAAGAAGCAGATCATCAAGCACGTCATCGAACCGGTGATGCCCAAGAAGCTTTACAACGCTAAGGACGTGATCATCCACGTCAACCCCACCGGCCAATTTGAAATCGGTGGTCCTCACGGTGACACCGGCCTCACCGGTCGCAAGATCATCGTCGATACCTACGGCGGTCGTGGCTGTCACGGCGGTGGCGCTTTCTCCGGTAAGGACCCGACCAAGGTCGACCGCTCCGCAGCTTACATGGCTCGCTACATTGCCAAGAACATCGTTGCAGCCAAGCTCGCAGAATGCTGCGAAGTGCAGTTGGCCTACGCCATTGGTGTTGCCGATCCCATGTCCATTCGCGTCGACACCCAGGGCACCAGCAAAGTCAGCGAAGAAGTCCTCGAAGAAGCCGTCCGCAAGGTCTTCCCGCTTCGTCCGCAGGGCATCATCAAGCACCTTGCTTTGCGTAACCCCATCTTCCAGCGTACCGCTTTCCACGGTCACTTCGGTCGCAAGCCCGACAAGACCGGCGGCTTTACCTGGGAAAAAACTGACAAAGCCGATGCACTGAAAAAGGCTTGTGGGGTAAAATAACGCACGACCCATTCCAATCGTTTTTTAACACGCAATCGTGATTGGTTTGGGGGCCAATCTCGGTTGCGTGTTTTTTTAGGTCGGACTTAAAGCAATGGGGCAAGCCATGCAGATCAAAAAAGGGATTGCTGTTTCACCCGGTGTCGCCATCAGCCGCGCCGTGGTGATTGATGCTGAAGATGTCGCCATCCCGCGTCGTATTGTTGCGTCCAACGCTGTAGGCAAGGAAGTCAAACGCCTGGATCAGGCACTTGACGCCTCGCAGCAGGACATTGAAAAGCTTCGCGATCAGGCCGTCGCCACGGTCGGTGAAGATTTGGCCAAGATTTTCGATGCGCATCTTGCCATGCTCATGGACCGGCCGACCATCGCCCAGATCAAACAGGCCATCGAGGCCGAATCTGTCACCGCCGAATACGCGGTGTATTCGGTCATGCGTCGATTGGCTCAAATGTTCTCGGGTCAGGAAAACCGCTATCTCCGCGAACGTGCCAACGACATCTGGGATTTGGAACGCCGTATCCTCGGCCATCTCATCGGTCACTCTCAACAAGAGCTTGCCCACCTGGACTCTGAGTGCATTCTCGTTGCCCATGACTTAACGCCCAGCCAAACCGCATCGCTGGATAAGAAGAAGATTCGCGGTATTGCCACCGACGCCGGCGGTCGTACCAGTCACACCGCCATCCTTGCTCACGCGCTGGGTATCCCTGCTGTGGTCGGATTGGAAGATATCACCGGTGCGATTAACAACGGTGATTCAATCATCCTTGACGGCAATCGTGGGCAGGCCATCATCGAGCCCAACGCTGAGCAGCTGCTGACCTATCGTGAGCAGAAACGCAAAGCCACCGCCTTTGAGCATACGCTTGATGAACTGCGGAAGTTACCGGCTCAGACCACTGACGGGACCGCCATCGCCTTGCAGGCCAATATCGAATTTCCTGATGAAATCGAGCCGGCATTGGGC
>JBICHS010000599.1:0-10065 GCA_043101135.1 Phycisphaeraceae bacterium JB051 | reverse complement strand
GCTGCGTGAGCCACGCGTGGTGATGATCGGCAATCTCACTGACGGTGATACCGCCAAACTCATTCCTGATCATGTGATGGACATGCGGTTCTACGTCGGCATTCGTCAGACCGACGCGTTCACTGCGTTGCGTGCGTGGATCCAGGCGATTGGTGATAAGACCAAGGCAGCCAACTCGCTCAATGCCATCGTTTCTCAGCGATTGGTTCGTAAACTCTGTCAAACCTGTCGTGAACCGTATCAACCCGATGCAAACATGCTCCGCAAGCTCAACTTCTCAGCCGAGAACATTCAGCAGTTCTACAAGCACTCCGGTCAGGTGATCGTCAAGGAAGAACCCCAGCCGTGCCCGCACTGTATGGGCCTTGGTTACTTCGGTCGCGTGGGTGTTTTTGAAGTGATGGTCTTTGATGACGAATCCCGTGAGATGGTTGCAGCGGGTCAACTCGACAAGCTCCGCAGTCATATGCGTAAGAACAAGATGTACTATCTCCAGGAAGCTGCTTTGACCCGCGTGGTCGAAGGTGTGACGAGCATCAGCGAAATCACCCGCGTACTTGTCTCAAGCAATCCCAGTACTACCAAGAAATCACAAAGCCGCAGCAAGAGCAACGGAAAATAAAGACGACATGATTATCAATTTCATCATCCTCGGTTTTGTATTGTTTATGGCTTATTGGTGGGGTAACCAGGGCGTGTTTTCCGCCGTCCTGCACACTGCCGCAGTCATCATCGCCGGTGCTTTAGCCTTTGCCACATGGGAACCGATCACCGTCGGGCTTGCCATGAAAGCCAATGCCGCCAACGCCTGGGGCGTGAGCCTGCTGATTCCCTTTGTCATTTACCTGCAGATATTCCGCATCAGTTATGACAAACTCATCAAAGCCAATGTGCATTTTTCAACCATGATCAACATGATCTTCGGTGGCATCTTCGGGTTTATCTCCGCGATGCTCACTGCCGGGATCATCGTCATCGGTATCAGCTTCATGGCGTTGGGCCCCAACATTCTGGGTTACCAACCCTTCCTGCTGGGTCCGGACGGTCGCGTCTCCCAACAGGCAGGCGGTGGGCTGTGGATTCCAGTGGACACCACGGCTGCCAACTTCTTCTCCAAGTTGTCCGTCGGCACCTTCTCCAACAAAACGCCACTGAAGTCCTACATGCCTGACCTTGTCCAACAGGCGGCAGCCTATCGCATTCATGTCGATAGCAATGCCACCCTTTCGGCCAAGCCCGGCAGTGTCACGCTCAATGGTTCCTATACCGCCAAGACACCTTTTGGCGCCTTGGATGATTCAATCATGAAGGTCATGCGTAATGACGTGGGTAAGTCCAATCAACGCCTGGTCATCTTCGACACTAAGTGGCTTTTCACCAAGCCCCCGTACAACGGCGTGGACAGCACCCTGCGTGTCTCACCATCTCAGGTTCAATTGGTGACCTACGATGTCAACGATCCGGACGCACCAGCAACGCTGTACCAACCCATCGGTGCTGCAAAGATGCTCGAAGGTGAACAACGGTCTTTCCTGGCATTCAAAGATGCTCAGACCATGGTCGCAGCCACCAATCCCAAGGAAGACTTCATCGCATTTGTGTTCATGATCCCGGAAACCAAAGCGCCGCGTGACCTGCTCATCCGTCGCCTGCGTTTGCATATTCCAGACCTTGCAGACAAGAGTTTCATCAAAGAGGAATCGCAGATCACCGCCCTGATGGGCAAGCTTGATCCGTCACAGGACGAAACCGCAGTTGCCTCATCGGGAGATGGTGGAACAGAAGGTTCCGTTGGTAACCGTGAAGGCTTTGTCAGCGGCATGCTGGCGACGGAAATCTCCCTGTCCAACAAACTGCCGACCCAGTTCAGCAAGAACCGTTACACCGGCCCGATGAATGTCAATAAAGACAACGAAATCATGACCATTGATGCTGAGGGCACGATCAGTAACGATCCAATCAGTAACGCCAACGCGATCAAGGAATTTTATGTCCCATCGCATAAGGCCATGGTTCGCGTGCACGTCGATGTCGACAAAGCCCACTCGCTGCTCGGACGCAGCTATGCCTCCGCAGCCATGGTGACCAGCCAGGTGACACTTGTCGACAACAAGGACAACCGCTGGTATCCCTCAGGCTATGCCCATCAGAAACCCAACGCCATTCGCGTGGTCAAAGATCCGGACAAACCGTTACAGGTTGCCAAACAGCTTCCGATTGCTGACATGCGTAAGGGCGAATCACTGTACCTGTACTTCGAGGTCGACCGCGACTGCGTGATCACCCGTTACGAGTTAGGTAAATCTGTTCAGGAAGTTCGCCTGACTGTGCCGAAATAAGATTCAGTAAGGGACTCGTCCCTCGTCGCTAGTCCCAAGTCCCTGCTACACCCATGCTCAATCTTCGTGATCAAAAAGTCGTTGTCATGGGTTTGGGCCGATTCGGTGGCGGGATAGGTGTCACACAATATCTCGTCAGCCAGGGTGCGAAGGTTCTGGTGACCGATCAACTCTCTGAAAAAGATCTCGCGCAAAGTTTAGCCCGAATCCAATCCCTGCCGGTGACCTATCGGTTAGGCGAGCATGATCATGACGATTTTAAATGCGCAGACATCGTGGTGGTCAACCCTGCGGTCGATCCGCGTGCCAACGAATACCTGCAGACTGCCGTCACACACGGCGCCAAACTCACCAGCGAAATTAGACTGCTCACGCAGGCCTTACCCAACCGTGAACGTGTCATCGGCATCACCGGGACCGCAGGCAAGTCCACCACCACGGCTATGATCGGCACGATTCTTTCCGAATGCTTCACCACTGGTAAAACATGGGTCGGTGGCAATCTCGGTGGATCACTGCTGCCCCACCTGCATGAAATCTCCGCTGACGATTGGGTCGTTCTGGAACTCTCCAGTTTCATGCTCGAAGGCCTCGACGAAGACAAGTGGTCGCCGCACATCGCGCTACTGACGAATCTCAGTGACAATCACCTTGACCGCCATGGCACACTCGACGCCTATGCCGTTGCCAAGCAGTCCATTTTCAATCATCAACAACCGGGTGATGTCGCCATTTTCCCGCCTGATTTGAATCACTATTTTACCAGCTTCAGCCAATACCAACCGCTGGAAACACCGGCGCAGGATATCGACCTGTTGATCCCCGGCAAGCACAATCAACTCAACGCCCATGCGGCCATGCTGGTCTGCGAGCAGGCAGGCATCGACCGTCAACAGGCAGCAGCTGCATTGGGTGGATTCCCCGGATTGCCGCATCGAATGCAGTTGGTGGTTGAGCATGAAACCGTGCGTTATTTCAACGACTCCAAATGCACCACACCCTCCGCTGCGATGTTAGCCATGGATGCCTTTAAACCTGGGACATTGCACATGATCCTTGGCGGGTATGACAAGCATGCTGATCTCACTCAGATGGCAAAGCATGCAGGGCAAGTCTGCCGCGTGGTGTACACCATCGGGCAGACCGGCACTGCCATCGCTCATGCAGCTCGTGGGGGCAAAGCCCAGGTCATCGCCTGTGACACGCTGGAAAAAGCCGTCTCAGCCACCACGACACGTATTCACCGTGGCGATGTCGTGCTGCTGAGTCCGGGCTGTGCGTCATGGGACCAATTCACGAATTTTGAGCAGCGTGGCAATGCATTTGTTTCACAGGTCCTCAACTTCTCCGGCGAAGGTTTTCCCGCACCGCTGAAGTAATTTTCGCCTTGTAAACCGCTTGCGGTTTAGCGCGACCAAACGCGATACTTTGTCAACAATTCTTCAAACATTCAAACCACGCTAAACCGCAAGTGGTTTAAAAAATTCGCGATCCACAATTCGAATTTCGAAAACCAATGTCGTATCATGTCACACATGACGACGCTCGCTGACAGTTTAAAAATCGCGTCCCTGGTTGATGCCTTGGCCGGCCAGATCAATGAGGCCATCTCTGCCAGTGGTTCCTCTCACCCGTGGGCCATTGTCGGGATTCGCAGTCGCGGCGACCTGCTCGCTTCACGACTTTCTGAAAAAGTCGATCCTGCGGTCATTGAAAAACGCCTTGGTGTTCTGGACATCACGCTTTACCGCGATGACCTGTCTGAGATCAACCATCAACCGGTGGTCCGCACGACGGAAATTCCCTTTGACATTGATAACACCAACATCGTCCTGGTTGACGACGTGCTGATGACCGGCCGATCCATTCGGGCTGCGTTGCAGTCGCTGATGGACCTTGGCCGCCCGCGTCGCATCTGGCTTGCCGTGTTGGTCGATCGCGGCGGACGTGAGCTGCCGATCAGTGCCGACTTTGTTGGCGTTGATTTGAAAGACGAAAAACTTGGCGACGAGACGATCGTCGATGTGCACCTGATGCCGCTGGACGATCAGGATTGCATCACCACCCATCCCAAGCAGAAAGGTTCAACCAAGTGACCCAAGCTGGCTCGGACTATGCATGGCCGCATCGTGACCTGCTGGGGCTCGAAGACCTCAGTGCCCAGGACATTCGTTTTCTTTTGACCACTGCCCACGGCTTTGAAGATGTCAGCACACGCAGCATCAAGAAAGTCCCGGCATTGCGTGGCCGCGTCGTGGTGAATCTTTTCTTCGAAGACTCCACACGCACACGCTCAAGCTTCACCCTTGCTGCAAGCCGACTTTCAGCTGACACGCTGGAACTCACCGGCAAAGGTTCAAGCGTCTCCAAAGGCGAAACCCTCACCGACACCGCGCGGAACATCGAAGCCATGGGCGTGGACCTGATCGTCTGTCGTCACTCGCATTCCGGTGCAGCAAAGCATTTGGCTCATGCGGTCAACTGCTCGGTGATTAATGCAGGTGACGGTCAACATGAACATCCCACGCAAGGGCTGCTGGACATTTACACGCTGTGTAAACGCTGGGACCTGATGGACACGATGGACCTGACGGGTAAGAGCGTTGCCATCGTCGGTGACATTGCACATAGTCGCGTGGCTCGTTCGAATATTCATGGCCTGATCAAGCTCGGCGCTAAGGTGATTCTCGTTGGCCCGCCGACGCTTTGTCCCAAATCGTTTGAAGCTTTGGGCTGTGAAGTTTCGCATAACCTTGATGATGTCCTGCCTCGCATTGATGCGATCAACATGCTGCGCATCCAGTTTGAACGGATGACCAGCCAGTTCTTCCCATCGGTGCGTGAGTATGCCAAAATATTCGGCCTGACCGGCAAACGCATCACCAAAGCCAAACCGGAATTGCTGGTGATGCATCCCGGGCCGATTAACCGTGGTGTCGAACTGGATGCTGCTGTGGCGGACGGCCCGCAGAGCACGATCCTTGAACAGGTCACCCACGGCCTGGCAGTGCGGATGGCAGGCATGTTCCTCTGCCTCAATCGTCAGTCCAATACGGGAAGTTAACACGCAGATCGGGGCAAACACCATGCTGCTGCTGGCGGTTCTCAAAACCTGGCATGTCATCGGCATCGTCGCTCTGATCGCGGTTTTGGCCTTGTATAAAGTCATTTCCGCCAAGTATGTCGACCAACCCAACCAACAGTCCGACCAGATCAACATGCTCAATAAACGCATGAACCATCTGGAAAACCAACTGACGCAGGTGGCTGACCAACTCGAAACGCTGTTGGAAAAACAATCACTGTCAGACGAAAAACAGACACACGAAAATGAGTAACACCCAATCCAATATCGGCATGCTCCTGATTATCTCCGGCCCATCAGGTGTCGGGAAAACCACCATCACACGTGAAGTGATCAAACAACTCAACGCGCAGTTCAGTGTCTCCATGACCACGCGCCCGCAAACGGCAAGCGACACCAACGGCCTGGATTATCAGTTTGTCACCGAAGAAGAATTCAAATCGCACATCGCCAACAATGATCTGCTGGAATGGGCCAACGTCTTTGGCAATTACTACGGCACGCCGCGGAAACCTGTCGATACCGCCCTTTCATCCGGCCAGATCATGATTCTGGAAATTGATGTCCAGGGCGCGATTGATGTGAAAAAGAACATGCCCGAAGCCTTTGGCGTGTTCATTCTCCCACCGCATGAAAACGTCTTACTTGAGCGTCTGCGTGCCCGCGCGCGTGAAGACGAATCGATCATCCAAAAGCGATTCCAGAAAGCCAAAGACGAAATCACCATGGCTAAAGAATCGGATGCTTACAACGTGTTCGTGGTCAACGATGTTCTGGAAGATGCGATCAAGCAGATCGTGGACACCGTCAATGTAGAGTTAACCAGACGAAACAGCTAATGGTGCATTGCCTTGTTTGTGGCATGTTTGAATCCCGGTCAGGATGACCGGGCTATGTGCATATGGCCGAGTCATCTTGACTCGGTTGGATTGAAACAATTCCAGTTTATTGACCAGCTACACGACACTATAGCCCATGATCCCAAGGCACATCTTCGACACCTTCAAGCACATTGGACCAACGGGCAAAGGCAAAGAGTAAATCGCTAAGACGATTTAGATAAGTAATCACCATCGGATTCACATCACAATGCTCTGCAGCTTCCACCGCAAAGCGTTCGGCACGTCGACAAACTGCACGCCCAAGGTGAAGCCGGGCAGCCAACTCACTGCCACCGGGGAGAATGAAACACTTTAACTGAGGGACCTGGGCGGTGGCGTCGTCGATCTCCTGTTCCAGGCGATCCACATGCACCTGCCCCACCCGCCAGATCACATCGCCCGCTTCATGCGGCATGGCCAAATCCGCCCCAAGATTAAACAGCTCGTGCTGAATCCGAAGCAGTTGTCGCTTAAGCTCAATGTGCTTGCAGTCGGCAACGGCAACGCCAAGAAGACAATTTAATTCATCAATCGTGCCACAGGCCGTGATACGGATATCCATTTTGGAGACACGTTGGCCACCCAGTAAATCAGTTTTTCCAAGATCGCCACGACGTGTATAAAGCTTCATGAGGTACTCGCTTTGGGGTTTGAAAATCCTTCCCCCACAGCATCACAATAACTGGTTTTGACGTGACTGCAACAGCAGGTTGTGGTCCGACTCCCGGGGAGGCTGCATATCTGGTATCCAACGTCCACTTGGCTTACTGAATGTATGTTCCATGACCTGCGTTCGCGCACGAAAACACTGCGAATACAGGGGTAAATGAATGTGGAAGTCCAACGTCCAGATAATACAATTTTCAAATTTTCTTTTCCAAACACTGGATTTTTACTTAAAGATAACCGATAAATTAAGTAGCCCGTGACTAGCTCAACATAATCGCACCTGAGTCCGACATACAGTGACTACCCTTTAGCGGAATGGAAAAAGCGAGCAGTTTCACGGGCTTTTTTTATGCGCCGATTTTTCGCGTACAGCACTTGATGTCTCTCTGC
Organism: Phycisphaeraceae bacterium JB051; assembly: GCA_043101135.1. Classification (GTDB taxonomy): domain Bacteria; phylum Planctomycetota; class Phycisphaerae; order Phycisphaerales; family Phycisphaeraceae; genus UBA7800. Next base: position 2,701 of record JBICHS010000599.1, on the reverse strand, counting down.
ACCAATCCCCATCAACATCAACCATGCATGCATTCTGAGCATTTGAAGCTCAGGGAATTTTGATGTTCTTTACGTGGATGTCCTGAAAGTAAAGGCCATACTTGCCACTGTCAGGTCGATCGAAAATCAGACGGAAACGAAACTGGTGATACGGCGACCAGTCGGCTTTGAACTTTTCATCAGGGACCGCACGCCAGACTTCACAGACCGGATCAACATCGATTTTCATCCCGCCGCCGTTGTAGGTGTAGTTGGCTTGAATACCGTCGGGAGAGACGTAACTGAGCTGACCGTTGATAACCATGCCCTTGGCGTTGATGGCATCGGGATGCAGTGCGTAGATGTAAAATGACATGTCACCTGTCAATCCCTTGGCACCTTTGAAAGTCGCTTTGCCTTCAATGGGGAGTTTGTTGAAATCGTCCCAGTCAATTTCTTCGGGTACGATCCCTGGTGGATAGGCAGTTTTGATGTCACTGGAACCCGTACTCAAATCAACCTCCACCCTATTGGGCATCGACTCCATGAGAATCATCGTGGGGATGACCTTGTCCCCCTGGCGAAGCGTGAAGGAACTGGAGACAAGGACCATGTCGTAGCCACTTCGCGCGTTGTTGTTATCGAGCATGGATTGACGGATGGCGACATCAAGCACGACATGCTGGCCTGCTGTGTTGGGCTTAAAAGCATAAAGTGAATCACGAGAGCCGGCGGTCAGGAAACCGGGGTCATCTTCCAGTGTGCTACTACCGGCTTGGGTTCCGTCTCCGCCGCCTGCAAATCCGCCACCACCGCCCAAAGCGCCGATGCCGGTCATTGCTGCAATACCCTTCGTGCGTGTGACGTCGGTGGTCATGAGAATATTCGCATCAACCACCTGCATGTCGTAGTAACGGAACTTGGCCGCAGGTCCTGTGATAAACCAGAAACCCAGGTATCCAAAGAGCAACATCACCGTCGCGACCACACCAATGGTCACCGGCGTGCATGGGATGCCCATGATGCGCAGCCGTGCGGAATCTTCGTTGTCTTTGCCCTTGCCTGTATCATGCACATGCCCAAGATCATCACGCCCACACTGCGGGCAAAATGGATCACGGAAGGGATACTGCGTTTTACAGTAAGCACTGGTCGTAATGCCCCGCTTGGGTGTTTGACGTGTATCAACCTGCTCACTGGTCAACGGCTTGACTGATGCCAGATCATCCCGCGGGGATACAGGCTGCGGCGAAGTCGGGGGTGCTGAGCGAGGTGGAACCTGCAAACCACTGCCAGCAGTTTGCTTCTCATTGGTGGAGAGTTCGTAGAGATTTTCATCCGATACCGTCTGGTCCTGCCCGTCTTCTTCGATGACTTCCAGCTCGTCATCCTCAATCACTTCCAACTCATCCGAGTCATCTGCGGCTGAGTTTGCAGGCACTGCAGCCCCTGCTCCCGAATCGACCAGCGCATCCAGCGAATAGGTTGTCCCCGTTTCGACATTGGCTTTGGAAGGTGGTTGATCATCGGCTTGAGGCGGCTCATCGGGCATGGTCATGACATGACCACAGGCGCACTGAAACTCCTGCCCCTTGAGATAACCAAGCCACGGATGTTCCTGCCCACAGGACGGGCAGTAAATGCACGGCGTATCAGAATCGGACATGAAGACTGGCCCCCACTCTACAATCCATTTTGAGCCCCCATCGGCTCATGGTGTACTGGACGAATCAGTATGGATTATAGATCAACAGGCAACCTCATGTACACCGTTTACGTGCTGATTACACAATTCATTGCAATGTCAAACGACCATTATTCTGAGGCAGGCGTGTGGTCAGACCGCTAAAAAGTTCGTACATCGCACGACGTGTCGCCGGGCCGTCCGAGTCATTGACCAGGATCGACACACCAATGCTCTTGCCTGGTTTGACGTTGTCCAGACCAATCTGCAGCCAGGGAATCATCAGGTGATAATGCGTGACACCAGCCGACTCATCGCGTTTGATTTTCATTTCGACCTGCTGGGTAAAATCGCCCGTTGCCAACTGTTCTTCGTTATGCGTTTCGTGACGCCAGGCCAGTTCCCCGTTGGGCGTCAGCGCAAAGGCAAGTCGACTGAGTTTCTTGGTGAAGATGCCTGCAAGCGGTTCGTAGATTTCCTTGAGATCAGGATGCGTATCAAAACTCAGTTGGATACTGTCCTGTTTCCAGATGACGCCATCCGTGATTCGTTGATCAAAGACATCGTCCTTGATGGCAACGTCAACGATTAAGCCTTCGTCCTGCCATTGGAAGTTTGCGATCGCTTGATCGGTTTGACCTGAGGCACCTTTGCCTGACCATGCTGCTTGATTGTTGAATTTGCCCTGCGTGGTCGTGCCGACTTCATGGGCAGCGAGCAGATTAAACGATTGGACCTGTTCGATGGGTTCAATGGTCGGCCCATCAATGATAAGCCGTGTGTTCCATGTGCGTGTCGGTGAAGCATTGCTCTGTAGCGACAGAGGCAGCACCAAGTCTTGAATCTGTGAACCTGCAAGTGTGAGTTGCTGGTCGTTCTGAAGCTTCTGATCAAGCAGCAAGCGGACATTGGCAGTGATCGACTGCTGAGCATGGTTATGGAGTTTGACGTGTTGCGTAAGCTTGCCGTTCTGGACAAAGAGTTTGGATGTCACCAATTCCAATGGCTCACGGATCGCCAACCAGCGCATCACCGGTT
>JBICHS010000598.1:0-2881 GCA_043101135.1 Phycisphaeraceae bacterium JB051 | reverse complement strand
TACATGAGGATGGCATGACCCGCTTCGTGATAAGCGATAACCTTGCGTTCTTCCTCTTCGATTTTCTGAGACTTACGGGCACGGCCCCAACGGACTTTGTCGCGGGATTCTTCCAGGTCATCCTGTTCAACGAAGTCTTTACCGGCGAGTGTCGCAGAAATGGCGGACTCGTTGATCATGGCAGCAAGCTGGGCACCGGAGAACATCGGCGTGCCACGGGCAATTTTCTCCAGGTCAACATCCGGGCCGAGTTTGATCTTGCGGCTGTGGACCTTGAGGATATCCATACGTCCCTTGACGTCAGGCAGCGGAACCTGAATCTGACGGTCAAAGCGTCCGGGGCGTGTCAACGCGGGGTCAAGCACGTCAGCACGGTTGGTTGCAGCAACGACGATCACCTGGTCATTGGTTTCAAAGCCGTCCATTTCAACGAGGATGGCATTGAGGGTTTGTTCACGTTCATCATGACCACCGGAGCTAAAACCACTGCCACGGCGACGGCCGACAGCATCGATTTCGTCCAGGAAGATAATACACGGTGATGATTCCTTGGCCTGTTTGAACAGGTCACGCACACGTGATGCACCGACACCCACGAACATTTCCACGAAGTCCGAACCGGAGATCGAGAAGAACGGCACGTCGGCTTCACCTGCCATGGCTTTGGCCAAAAGCGTCTTACCACAACCCGGAAGACCTTCAAGCAGCACACCACGGGGCACGCGACCGCCAAGACGTTGGAACTTCTTGGGGTTCTTGAGGAACTCGATGATTTCGTTGATTTCGTCCTTGGCTTCTTCAATGCCAGCCACGTCGTCGATGGTGACGTTGGAGTGCTCCTTGTTCAGAAGCTTGTGCTTGGAGCGACCGAAGTTGCCCAACATGCCACCGGGGCCACCACCGGCATTGCGGATGGATCGGAAGACGAAAAAGTACAGCAGGAACGCAATGAGAATCACCGGCCCCCAGGTCACCGCCAAAGTCAGCAGAACGGATGAACCGGGACTTTCCTAGAAGGGTTGACCAATCTCGCGAAGGTCTTCGACGATGTCTGCCTTGGTCTCGCGACTGATGACGGTCATCACACGCTCAGTGGTGTTCTGATCCTTGGGCAGAACGTCCTTCTTGAGCACACCAATCATGCGTTCATCTTCGACGATGATGGGCTTGTCAGGTGCGAAGTCACCATTGCGGGCATGGTTCATAAACGCCAGCTCGGTGATCGGAACGGCCTGACTGGAGGCGTTGTTCATCAACCATAACAACAACAAAGCCAGACCACCCAGCAGCATCCAGCCCACGACACTGCGGGACATCATGTTCTGCGGCGGACGGTTGTTATTCGGACCCTCACCGCCGGGCTTGTTGCCTTGCGGGTCTTTATTGTCTTGGGGGTCATCCAGATTCGGTTTGGACATTCATTTACCTTTCGGTCCCCGGTGCGTTGGGCGAGTCAAAACATTGATTTTATCAGACGCACACGGTTTATACTGATCCTGATGATTCTACACTTTACCTATCGGCAGGATTGCAGTTGAATCTGCCTCAAGTTGCAAAAAAGGGAAGAATCCGACGTCGTGCAAAAACAAGCGTCGCGAAAAGCGATTAAATACGGCCTGTAACGGCCTTACCCGCTCATCTTCTGCTGGCATCAACCAAGGGTTGATTTACCAATCCGAACGCATGGTATCGACGATGCGCTTGGCCATTTCCTGAGTCGCGACGTGCTGTCCCGTTGCCATGGGTTCGGAGATCGGCGTGGAAGCGACATAACGCCCCACTGCGACGATCCCATCACGACGACGAAGGGTCTTGCCATCGGATTGCTGTTTCCAGAGGAAGTTGACCACCATGGTCAGTTCGGTCTCCTGCACGAGTCCGCCTTCACGCGTCCGACTTAAAGGACGTTGACTGATGGAAACGATCTGACCTTCGAGCACCGTCTGGGCGGTCCGCGTGGCAACGACCTTGTACGGCGATCGTAGCTCGATTTCCTTGATCAACGCTTCGGTCAAATCCAGTTCAACACCGCGGTAAAACGTCTTGTTCTGGAAGATCGGCACGGCAACGGACTGATACTCCGTGTTAAACAACTCGGTCTGGGTGTAACCACAGCCCTGCATCATCAGCATCACTGCCAGCAAGGTCAAAATATTCCAGGCTTTGGTTTTCACTTGGCAGCCCCCCCGGCAAGTTGCGGTTCAAGACGAGCCAAGGCCGCTTCGGCATCACGTGCGGCTGCGGTCTGTGGGTGGTCCTGAACAATGCGACGGTACATGTACACCGCGCTGACCTTGTCCTTCTTACGCTTGTCATACCACTGGGCGGTATGCAGATCCTTGGCAGCCAGCGATTCATTCACACGCACGAGCAACGCCTGTGTCCCCAGACGCTGAGCCGATGCGGGGAATTCCTTTTCGAACTGCTTGATGTGAATGGTGGCATCAAGCAAACCCGTCGGATCGAACACCGGACTGTTAAACGAGGCAAGGTCCGCTTCAATGCGACGAAGCATCACGCGTTCGCGATAACGGCTGCGGGGATAGTTTTCCAAAAACAATTGATAGGCTTCAGCAGCACTGCTCATCTCACCGCGTTTAAAGTAAAAGTCACCAAGCTCCAACGAAGCCTGCTCACCAATGAGGCTGCCCGGCGCACGTTCCTGAATTCGGATGAACAGTTCTTCAGCTTCACCATGAGCACTGAGAATACGCATGCCCAACCAGATACGCTTGGTGCCTGAGGCAAAGATCTTGGCGACTTCAAATTCGCGTTCCAAAGCCAGATGAAAATGCTCGGAACCGGGGAAGCTGCGGATCATATATTCGTAATCGAATAAGGCCTTGTAATACCGACGTTCAAGCACCTTGGCATCGCCGGA
>JBICHS010000597.1:0-7303 GCA_043101135.1 Phycisphaeraceae bacterium JB051 | reverse complement strand
AAGCGCTGAGGACTCAGTGAGCATCCGCAGGCCATACGCCATGGCGACGGCACGGGCGCGATTGGGACCAAGCAGCGTGACAGCGCGCTCGACACTACTGATCTGACGTGAGACGCCAAACGCAGCAGAGTTGATCACCCCAAGAACACGGGCGGTCAGCGTCGGGCATGAGCGAATCGCATCACGGACGCGGACCAGATCCTTGGGATCCGATTCCATCAGGGCGAACAAGGCACCCGACTGAACCATAGCAGGCCCCAGGCGGGTGAGCGTCTGGCGGACCAGCTCGTCTTCCTGGTCGATCGCGCTGAGCATCATGGTTTGCGTGTTTTCGTTATCCAATGGGCCCCCCTTGGCCGACAATTGCATCTTCATTGACCTTATGCGTTTTCAATTGACCAGAACCTGTGGAACAACTTGGACAGGCGATCCAGCCAAAACCTGGTTTCATGTACTTTTGTTCGACAAATAAACAATGCCGATTCAGTGATTGGGCCATGCGGAACGCAAAATTTGCAGCAAGGCACGTTACAGACGGACTGTCTGATAAAAACCGGCTTTCAAGCCACCAAGCCAGACATCTCACCAACCGGCAGATCGTCCGGCAAACACCTGATTTTGCGGTGAAAATTCGAAAATACATCAGCAAATCACAGAAATGCCTCAAGATGATTGAAGGCGCGTTCAGTGTTTGTGGGCAAGGCTTATCGGAGAAGGTGCGGATTTGAAGCGAAAAGATGTGCTGTGAGACATACTTCAACAAACAATCACCAGTTGTTCTTGATCCTGATATCTCGCCACTGCCCCCTGGGGTTAAAATCCCAGGGCTTTAATGTGCAGATGGAAGTTGCCTGTCAGACAGCGATTCAATGGGAGCTTCAAATAATCGTCGTTAGCCGGTGATGTGCGTCACAAAAAACAAACCCTGTCACGCATGCTGTGACAGGGTTTGATCAATGTCTGATAGGTGTTGGCGTATCGCGGTTACAAGTCTGCGATCAGCTTTGGCTGCTGACCCAGGAAACCTTGTTGCCCACTGGCAATTCCTTGAAGAAGCTCTGCGGCGGATGCTTGGGGGCGGTGATCTTCGCGTAAAGCACCACCAAACCGGCAGCACCGAGAATGCCCAAACCAAGGAACATCAGCAGGAACTGCATCACCAATTGCAGGCCCGAGGTGTGCCCGAGAATGTGTGCCCAGTTGGCGCCGGTCGCAGCTTCAAAGCCCAGACCCGCATCAATCGTGGACGGGGGAACCAAAGCGATCCAGAAAGCCGTCCCCAGCAAAGCCACCAGGCTCATCGGCAGCAGGACCTTGATGCAGGTGTACATCACCTGGTCAACGCGGATACGCGGGAGCGTCCAACGCAGCCACATCTGGATGAAGATCAAACTGAAGGTCTTGATAATCACCCAACCGAAGCAGTAGGCGTTGACGATCGCCAGTTGGCCGGCGGTCAAAGCGTTGTCACCGGTCGCACCGCTGGCAGCGTTGATCGCATCAGCAATGCCGGTCAAGCCGGTCGCAGCCGAGATCGAACCGTTGCCATAGGCTTGGGCAGCGAAGATCGGGTTGTAGTTCAGGTCCCAGTAAATGGGGTCCAATGCACCCAGGGGGCTGTTCCAACCGCCCAGGAAGGTGAAGGTGCTGATCACGCCGACGACGAACATCCCTGCATACTCAGCGAAGAAAAAGAAGGAAAACCGCAGGCCGGAGTATTCGGTGTGGAAACCCGCAACCAGTTCGGATTCGGATTCGGGAAGGTCGAAGGGAGCACGCTTACACGATGCCAATGAGGCGATGAAATACAGGATAAAGGCAAAGAACAGGAACGGGTTGTGGAAGACGAACCAATCCTGCATGCCGCCGCCCTGAAGGTAACCCAGTTCAACGAGGTTAAGCGTACCAGCAGCAAGAATCGCACAGATCAGACTCAGGCCCAGCGGCACTTCGTAGCTGACCATCTGGCAGGCTTCACGCATGGCACCGTAAATCGCCCATTTACTGTTGGAACCCCAACCGGCAAGGATCACGGCCATCACTTCGATGGCAAGGACCGCCAGAATGTAGAGAAGCCCGTTATTGAGCGTGCCTTCAAAACAGAGTTGCGGGCCAAACGGCAATGCGACAAAGGCTGCAAAAATCGGGGCAAATGCGATGTAAGGAGCGATGCGATACAAAAAAGCGTCCGCACCATCGGGGATAAGGTCTTCCTTCTGGAACAGCTTCACGCCGTCAGCCAGGGATTGCGACCAACCGTGCCAACCACCGGTGTGCATGGGGCCCAGGCGACCTTGAATGTGGCCTGCGACTTTGCGTTCCCACCAGATGCTGAACATGGCGATGAGGCTGATCCCGCCGGTGTACACCGTGCCGATGATGGCCAGCTTCACCAGGATCTCAAGCCATATATTGTTCTGAATCAGCTCCATGATCCCAGCAAGGGAACAAAAGGAACCATCGGTCGCGGCATTACCCAGCATCGTGATCATGATCAGCGGCTTTCCGTCTGAGGAGTCAATCTAAAATGGACAGAGGGGGATTTTAACCGCAGTGAGGGGTTTTGGCCAAATGCAAAGACCAGAGCATGTGGCAAAAGAGACAAGCAACCATAGATGAACACAGATAAACACAGATGTTCTGATTCATCGATTGACTGTTATTTTGCCTATATCTGTGTTGATCTGTGTTTATCCGTGGTTTCTGTCTTTAAACCGTAGATTATGTCTTGCAGTGCCATCGCAAAACACCTGCCCCTGCGGTATCATATGCCCCCTTGTCCCTCCAACCGCGCTTAGGAACCTCAAACAGGACCCAAAGTACATGGATTATGTCCAAATCACACAGGCGGATCGGCAGCAAATGCTGGAGAAAATCGGCGCACCAAGCGTCGAAGCCCTCTATGCCAACCTGCCCCCGCAGTACCGACTCGACCGCGACCTCTGCCTGCCCCCGGCACGCAGTGAACTGCAGCTCCAACGCGACCTGGCAAGCCTCATCGCGATGAACAACACCGCATCATCACAGGCCTGCTTCATGGGCGCCGGTGCTTATGACCACTTTATTCCACAAGTGGTTAACAACATGGCAGGCAAGGGCGAATTCGTCACCGCCTACACCCCCTATCAGGCTGAAGCCTCACAGGGGGCGCTTCAAGCCTTCTTTGAGTTCCAAACGCAGGTCACCCGGCTCACCGATCTGGATGTCTCCAACGCATCGCTCTACGACGGCGCAACCGCCATCGTCGAAGGCGTGCTCATGGCACTAAACACCACGGGTAAACGTCGTGTCCTCGTCGGCTCGACCGTCAACCCGCAGTACCGCACCGTCATCAAAAGCTATCTCACCGATCTGGCTGCTGAGTACGTGGAACTGCCTGCAACCGATGGTGTGATCGCTGAATCCACCATCGAAGCAGCCATGGACAATGACACCGCTGCAGTGGTGATCCAGTCGCCCAACGTGTTTGGTCAAATGGAAAACTGGACCAAGCAGTTTGAGATTGCCCACTCGCAGGACAAGACGATGGCCATCGCCGTGTTCAACCCCATCGCCTGTTCGCTGCTTAAGCGCCCGGGTAGCTGTGGTGCTGATATCGCTGCAGGTGAAGGTCAACCTCTGGGCATCCCGTTCCAATACGGCGGCCCGTGGCTCGGACTCTTTGCAGCATCGAAAAAGAACATGCGTAAGATGCCCGGTCGCCTGATCGGTCAGACGGCAGACAAGAACGGCCGTCGCGGTTTCTGCCTGACCCTGCAAACCCGTGAACAGCACATCCGTGGTGCCAAGGCCACGAGTAACATCTGCACCAACCAGGGCCTGCTGGCGGTTCGCGCAACCGTGTACATGTCAGCGATGGGCCCGCGTGGCATGCAGAACGTTGCCAAGCAGTGCTACCACAAGGCACATTACCTGGCTGAGGCCATCAGCAAACTTGATGGCTACTCGCTGGCCTACGATGGCAGCTTCTTCCATGAGTTCGTCGTCAACTGCCCGACCGACGCCAAAGCCGTGATCGCAGCGGGTAAAGCCAAGGGCATCCTTGCTGGCGTGGCCTGTGAAAAGCTCGGTATCGGTGAATCCAACCAACTACTCATTGCAGTGACCGAAAAGCGTACCGTCGAAGAGCTCGACGCGTTGGTCGCATTGCTTAAGGAGGTGAAGTGAGATGTTTGATCCCAAAGCTTCCCCCAAACTGATTTTTGAACAGCATAATCCTGCACCCAAGACCCCGAGCATCGACCTGCCTGCTTTGGATGTGCCTGAATGTGACATAGATGAAGCGCTGCTGGCAGACCAACTGCTCGACCTGCCGGAAGTCGGTCAGCTTGATGTGGTCCGCCACTACACGGCGTTGGCCAAGCGGAACTTCTCCGTCGATGCCAACTTCTACCCGCTGGGTAGCTGCACCATGAAGTTCAACCCGTCGATCAACGAAGCTGCTGCAGCAATGGACGGCTTCACCGGCGTGCATCCGCTGCAGGACGACGAAGACACGCAGGGCGTGCTCAAGCTTTTGCATGACACACAAACCTGGCTCGCTGAAATCGCAGGACTCGACAACGTCTCCCTGCAGCCGGCAGCAGGTGCACATGGTGAATTCACCGCACTGAAAGTCATCCGTGCCTACTTCAACGACCCCAAGGGTGGTAACGACCCCAAGCGTCGCAAGGTCCTGGCTCCCGACACCGCCCATGGCACCAACCCCGCTTCCTGCACCATGTGCGGCGCGGGCGTCATCAGCGTCCCCTCCAAGGATGGCTACGTTGACCTCGATGCCCTGCGCGAAATGGTCGATGACGAAACCGCTGCCCTGATGATCACCAACCCCAACACGGCTGGTTTATTTGACGGGCAGATCGGCGAAATTGCCAAGATCATGCACGATGCTGGTGCCCTGCTGTATCTGGATGGTGCGAACATGAATGCCATCGTTGGCGTTGCCCGCCCCGGTGACTTCGGCGTGGACATCATGCACTACAACACGCACAAGACCTTCAGCACGCCCCACGGTTGCGGTGGCCCGGGCAGCGGCCCCATCGCGGTCAAGGATTTTCTCACGCCGTACTTGCCTGTCCCACAGGTCGTGAAAAACGAAGACGGTTCTTTCAAACTCGTCGACGACTGCCCCAAGTCCATCGGCAAGGTCCGCAGCTTCTTCGGTCAGGTCGGCGTGCTTGTTCGCTGCTGGACCTACATCGCTGCAGCCGGTCCTGATGGCATCCGTAACATCGGTCAAACCGCTGTGCTTAACGCCAACTATCTGGCAGCGAGCATGGAAGAGCGATTTGCAATGCCTTATTTCTCCACAGCGGAGAAGAAGTACTGTGCTCACGAGTTCATCACCGTGCCCAAGGATTTACTGGCTAAGGGCGTGACGCTCATCGACATTGCCAAGCGCATGATCGACTACGGCGTACACCCGCCCACCATGCACTGGCCGGTGCATGACTGTTTGATGATCGAGCCCACGGAAACCGAAAGTAAAGCCACACTCGACCGGTTCATTGATGTGATGTTGTCCATCGCTGATGAAATCAACGAGAACGCCCAGTTCGTCGCCGCCGCCCCGCATCATGCGTGCATTGAACGTTTGGATGAAGTGGCCGCAGCAAGAACGCCGGTGTTGACGTACACAGCTGGTTGAAAGGCATGTAACCACAGATAAACACAGATGCACACAGATTAAGACAACTTAAAAAGAGCACTGGAATTGACCCGGTGCTCTTTTTTATTGCTTTGTGTGTTCAATCAAATAAAGATTTCTTGCCTTGAAAATCTGTGTTTATCTGTGTGCATCTGTGGTTCAATTTGCCTTGAAAACACAAGCGCCACGCATGTGCTTTTACCGTTGATCTTTCAGATACCGCTGCAGGATCAGATCAATGTCGGACTTGTATTCGCGGCCGAAGATTGAGACGATCAAGTGCTCCCAGAAAGCCTGCTGCTCTTTAAGCAAAAACGCCTGACCGCCACTGTTGTCTGCCAGGATCTGTAAATCTTCGAGAACGGATTGACGTCTGCCGTCACCGGTATCAATGGTATTGATCTTGCCCCCCTGCGTGATCATGAAACGCTTGGCAATGGGAGCCAATCGGTCTTTGGCACCCTTGTGCACCGGGGCATCGGCAACCAGAATGATCACCGACAAACGCCCCTGCTTCCAATCCATGATCTGATCGCTGGTCGCCTTTTGCATCGCATGATGAATCGGCTCTTCAGGAGCGCCCCCGCCACTGGCATGAAGCGTGTCCAGAAAACGCTGGACCAACGTGAGGTTCGTCGTCAACGGCAAAACACGGCAGGCTGTGGGATCAAACGTGCGGTCATCGCCAAAGTCTTTGTAAGCAACAACACCAAAACGCACGATCTGCATCGGGTCGGTGGTGTCGCCCAAAATGCCGGTGATCACACCCATGATCTGGCGAAGTCGACGTTTGGCTTGTTCGAGGTAAGGCCCCATCGAGCCGGTGACATCAATGACCAAGGTGACATCAAGACCGCTGCCCCGCCACTGGCCAACCATGCGCTGAAAGCCTTCGGTCGTGCCATCAAGTAGTCCCATGGGGATGATCTGCTGATCGTCACTGCCTGCAGAGGTATCCCCCGCGGAGAGCTGTTGCATGAGGATGTCAGCCTCGACGGCAGGCGATGTCAGATGTTCAGGGAGCATCACCGTCGGCGTCTTGACCTGTGTGACAATCTGCGGTTTGACCATCGGCATATCACTGAGCATGCGCTTAAGCTGCTGCTGCGGGTCAAGACTTGTGGGGTCACCCTGGGCAGCATCCGAACTACTCACCGGCTCGACTTCCTTGCTGATCGATACCGTCATATCTTCGGGCGCCTGATACGGCTGGGTCACCGTCACCAACGCAAGCAATGCCAGAATCGAACAATGAACCACCAATGACAACACCCAGCTCAAACCGTCTCGGCGGAAGCTCTGCCAACTGCTCTGGGTTGTGTCGTTTGTTTGGGTCATGGTGTTATTCAAAATCCGACGTTATCAATTCGATTCGCGTTGCTTGAGCACCGTATGTCGGGACATTATGCATGGATGTTTTAAGTCCTTGCGCCCAGCGCGTTTCGCGTCCATACTACTGTTGCATTCATCCTATCGAGGATCAGCAGCATGGAACGCGAAATTTGGTCGATCTTATCACGGTCGATTGCAGACGTGGCACGGACTTGCCCAACCCATTCCTATCATACACACCAACACGCCCTGGTGGTACGCGTCTATCTCTGGGCAGTGCTCCACGACCGGCCAGTAAGCTGGGCATGCAAAACACAAAACTGG
>JBICHS010000596.1:0-5517 GCA_043101135.1 Phycisphaeraceae bacterium JB051 | reverse complement strand
CGTGTGGTTGGGGGGACCCTCGCTCACCACACAATGAATACCTGCACATGAACTTTTCTTATTGTTTTTCAATGGGGTGTGACCCCCCCCCCCCCCCCCACCCTACAAATCAAGACATGTATTGCTTCAACGCTTGTTGATCACCGTCGGTGATGATGCGTTTGAGCTGTTTGGAGAAGGCCCATGGGGTCTGCGCGTTGATGTGATTGAGGCCTGATTTTTCGAGGATTTTTTCGACCAGATCGCCAAGCCCATGACCGGTCGTTGCGCTGATCGGCAGGATGTCTTCGGGAAAACCAAGCTGCTTTGCATCATCAATGTGATCCACCTTGTTAACCACCAACAGGTCGGGCTTACGTTCTGTGGCCCCTGCTAACTCAAAACCCGACTGCACGTCGGTCATGTGAATCAGGACGTCGGCCTGTTCGATGACCTGTGTTGCCAAGCCGATGGCCTGTTGTTCGACATCATCGTCACTGACGCGAATGCCTGGCGTGTCCATCCAACGGACTGCAACGCCGCGGAGTTGGGTCATGCCTCCCACCCAGTCGCGCGTGGTGCCCGGCAGGTCAGCAACGATGCTTGCTGCATAGCCGAGAATGCGATTGGTGAGTGTACTTTTACCGACGTTGGCTGGGCCGACCAGGACAACCGAAGGCATGTGACAAAGCCGATCAAGATACTGCGTATCTGAAGCGATCTGTGAAAAATTCAGATCATCACGCGACCAGTTCTCAGCTTGTGCCAGGAGTAAATCGACGGCTGCCGGGCTTGGGGACATGGCGAGTGTTGCCAACATGTCCGCTTCAAAATCACTTGCTGCTTCGGGGTAAAGTTGACGATTGGAGGCAGCCTTGAGATGACAATCCATGCTGATGAGTTTTTCAGTCAGCAGTTCAATGACGCGCAATCCGCCGTGGGGCATGAGCTGCGCCCATTGGTCGTTGAGACAGACTCCAAGGCCTTCGTCGATGCCTGCAAAGTCGCAGAGATAAACCTTGCCATCGTCCCAGCGTTGTCGATCACAAAGATCAGCGAGCAGTTGCTTGACCCCTTGGCCATGCAGTTGCACCAAAGCCACCGCACCAGCCGTGTTACTGGGAGTTGTCAGACTCAGCGTGATCACTTCTTGAGCAGATCCGGGGGTTGGTTGTTGATGAAGTCAGGATTGGCCGGCTGCATGGGTTTACCGTTGGGATAGTTCATGGCAAAGACACCCATCAACGCAATCGGAAGCGCCAAAGTCGGGCCGATTTGCCCGTGCAGAAAAAGCACCACGATGGAGAACAGCGAAGCACCTTCGAGCATGGCCATTGAAAGCAACGAGCCGGTGAAATAGCCCTGCGGGGTAACGGCATTGTTTACCCAATGTTTCTTGTAAATCTGCATGCGGATGAATGCCCCCATCGGAACAGATGTCAGACCAAGCACCACTGCGATGATGTAGAAAATTTTTACTGACTCAAACGTCGCAGGTTCACCATTGACGCTGATCACCAACGCGACAGCAAAAAAAGCAAGCTGACCAAAGAGCATCATTGCCCAGATTAAACGGAGAATTTTTGCTGCCTGCTCGGGTGTTTGAATCTGTTGGTTCTGGTTCATTGCAACCTTTCGCAATTCGATTTCAGATCATTAACGTGATCAATCATCCGACTTCATCTGTGCCTTGATCGCTTCGACCATACCCAGCAGCGTCAGTTCGGGGACGATGTGTTCGACGAGTTCGTAGTCCTTGAACAGCACGTCGGCATCACCGCCTGTCGCGACGACGACGGGATAGGCACCGGCGTGTTCGGCGTATTGTTCGACGAGTTCACGCACCATGCCACGGATGCCGTAGAAGACAGCTGAGAGCATTGCCTGGGCGGTGTTGTGGCCGATGGGTTCGTCGGGCTTTTTGAATTCGACATCGGGTAACTGCTCAGCATGTTGATGCATACTCTGGAGCATGGTCTTGGCGCCCGGCCCGATCGCCCCGCCGTGGAAGGTGCCCTGCCCGTCGACATAGTCCACGGTAATGGCGGTCCCGGCATCGACCACGACACAGGCCTGACTCAGATGCCCGAACGCGGCTGCGGCATTGAGCAGGCGGTCGGTCCCGACGATGGTTTCAGGATCAAGCTGTCTGCCCACGGGGACATTGACATCCTCTTCCATGACCACGATGGGGCCTGCCTCGATGCGGTGAAGCAGTTGGGTGACATTCTGCTTGGCACGTGAGTTAACCGAAGAAATCAGGACCATGACATTGGTCTTGTTACTCACTTCAGCAAAACTCTCGGAGAGCAGTTGCTCCAACTCACGCTCGGAAGCCGAATGACAGATGGATTCAGGGTTATGGATTTTATCGTCACGGAAGGTGCCAACCTGCGTGCGCGTATTTCCAATGTTGATAAGTAAGAGATTCATGTTTACTGACATTGTTCTTCTGCTTGTTTGATCTGCCGGATGCGCTGCCAGCAGACGTTCACCAATTCGTTGACGCCCTGCCGGGTGGCAGAGCTGATCCATAACACTTCAACGCCCAGTTCCTGTTGGATCATCTCCACTGCGGTTTGACGATCCTCTTCATCAGGGAATAAATCCAGCTTCGAGAGCACGATAATCTCAGGCTTGGCTCCCAGCTCCGTCGAGTAGGCTTCGAGTTCCTTACGGATCACACGGTAGTTATCCACGGGACTTGAGCGGTCCGGCGGATCGACATCCAACAAGTGTACCAGCAATCGCGTGCGTTCGACATGTTTGAGAAATTCATGCCCCAACCCCTGTCCCTTGGAAGCACCTTCAATCAAACCGGGGATGTCCGCGAAAATCACACGACGGGTCAAGTCATGATGCCCGCCGGGAAGCTCGGCAATGCCCAGGTTCGGGTCAAGCGTGGTAAACGGGTAATCCGCAATGCGCGGCGTGGCTTTGGAGATCACCGACAGCAAGGTCGACTTACCGGCATTGGGTAAACCAATGAGCCCGACATCCGCGATGAGCTTGAGTTCCAGACGGATGTGCATTTCAACCGCTGGTTCACCGGGCGTGAACTCATAGGGCACCTGGTTGGTGGGCGATTTGAAATGCTCATTGCCAAAGCCACCACGTCCCCCCTCAGCGATCACGACACGCTGGCCGTTCTCGGTGAGGTCTGCGAGCAATTCGTTGGTCTCGTTGTTGTACACCATCGTCCCAGGCGGCACCAGGAGCACGCAGTCGGCGCCGTTGGCACCATGCTGCTGCTTGATCCCACCGGGGCGGCCCTTCTCGGCATACCAGTGATGCTTGGAGGTGTAATCCATGAGCGTGTCCACGTTGGGATTGGCTTCCACGACAACGTCACCGCCGTCGCCACCATCCCCGCCGTTAGGCCCGCCCTTGGCAATGTACTTCATGCGCAGGAAAGAGACGCATCCGTCACCGCCCTTACCGCTACTGATATATATGACTGCACTGTCTACTAGCATCCGGGGATTATAACGGGTTTGGCGTCCAAACAGGAATCGGCAGGTTCTCTATGCGATTTATCCCTGCCTGGATTGCTGATTGTGATACGTCGAACCGGGCGTTTTCTTGAGATTGGGGAAGAGCACACGCTTGATGTATTGCACCCACCCACGCTGTCGCCAAGGCGTCTTGGCGAGGTATTGCCAATAGTCCTGCGAATGCAAATGCCGATCCTTTTCCAATTTCCAGGGCTTGCGGCGACCGGTGAAATGCACAATCGAAGGATGCTTGATGGCTTGGGCGATCTGGGCTGCATCATATTGGGTGAACCGGGCATTCTCGCGGTAGACCGTGGTGTCATGATTCCATGTGTAGTCGAGGATATACACCTTGCCTGCAAAGACATGGTTGAGAATTTTCTGATCGTCCGCAACGGTCTTGGGAGCAATCAACGTCATGGCATCGTCATACGCCTGGGCAAGCTGCATCTGTCGCATGGCTTGCAGGTCCAGCAGCATCACGCCTGCATTAAACCGCACCCCAGCTGCCAGGCCATAGCTGTCATACGTTTGGCTCGACTGGTCATCCATCTCCACTGCAGCGATTTTCTTGCCCTGCAAATCCGTCCGCCAAAGTGATGCCAACGACGTCTTGACCAGCAGGTCGACATCCAGATAAATCAGCCGAGACAAATTGTGAAAAAGTTCGTGGAGCATCAAGCGGTAATACGTGGCAATGGAGACACGTGGTAAGGATGGGAAAATATCAAACGCCGCAGCATCAATGGGCTGCGATACGATTTGAACATGTCCCTTGCTTAATGGCTTGAGGCTTTGAAGCAGTGCCATGTCATCATCGGTTAAATCCGCATGAATCACGTGAATCTTCAACTGATCTGATTCAGCCGCGTTGCACAATATTGACGCAATCATCACCCCAGCATGCTGCAGGTAGTTTCGATCGGTCGACAATGCAACGTGAATCAACTCGGTAGGCGGGAGGGTTGGCTTCATTGATCTGTATCAAATGGCGGGCATGATCAAAGCGCATGCCGATCATCACGTTCAATGAATGTCACCCCCGAAGTAATGGATGACGACCACCTGAACATTCAAGTTCCTGGAACTATACCACGTAAACGTGAATCCGTGTTGATTGGGGCTTAATCCAGATGATCTTCCGGCTGAGCAATGACCAGACGGTCCCCCAGTTGCTCCTGCCAGGATGGGTCGATGCCAGCGTCGGTGATGATGTGATCCAGCTCGTTGACACCGCAGACGCGTGCCAGGGATTTTCGGCCGAACTTGGCCGAGTCCATCAGCAGTGCACAGCGCGTTGCCTGTCGCATCATGGCCTGCTCGACTTCCGCCATGCCGATGTTCACGTTATAGACCGAGTCACCCAGAATGCCGTACAGTGAAAACAGCAGTAAGTCGGCGTGAAGTTCCGCGAGGGTGCCTGTTGCAATCGGGCCGATGGTGATACCGGTGCGTGGGTAAAGACTGCCACCGATGATGAGGGTTTCGACCTGTTCGTCATCGTGAAAATGCATGGCAATGGCAAGCGAATCGGTGACCACCTGAATCGGCCTTGCAGTAATCTGACGGGCTGCATAAATAACCGTCGAACCACCATCCATAAGCACAGTCATATGCGGCTTGACCAGTGATGCAGCCAATGCACCGATAGCCATCTTCGCCTGTATCGACTCATTCATGCGTTCGGTGAGTGTCTGCCCGGAGATACCATGCGGCGAGATGGATTCAGAGCCGGTGTAAATTGCACCACCATGCGTGCGTTTGGCAAAGCCCTGCTCTTCGAGCACTTCAAGGTCGCGACGAATCGTCGAGGTACTGACATCCAACTCACGTGACAGGTCTTCAAGCTGCACGGTTAAACGTGCCTTGAGCAGTTCGAGAATCTTCTGTTGTCGTTCGACAATGAGCATGAAGTAGTGATTCGTAATTAGGTTTCAGGGCAAGGTTCAACACAATCAATAGCTGCATCAGAGCGTGATGCTGACGCCTTGAGCATGCTTACGACAGTTTACGCCATGTGTCCGCCAATGCCTTGGCAGAGCCT
>JBICHS010000595.1:0-3557 GCA_043101135.1 Phycisphaeraceae bacterium JB051 | reverse complement strand
AATTACAGATAACTGGGCAATGGGGGTACTATGAGCCTAATGCAGACATTTTTACCGATTTACCTCAGAAACGATATGAATTACCGTGGATTGATAGCGTCAATGCACCTTGGGAGCAAATGGTGACGCCGGATGATATGTATCCCTCAGTTTTTGTCCGGGATGTTGTTCAGCAGGCTGTCGAGGTAACGAAAATGATCCAAGAATACTATGAAAAGTATAAAGCTGAATTTCCTGATTTTGAACTGTGAAACAGGTTGAGAAACACAAAAAAAACACACGCTCGTGGTTGCCCATGAGCGTGTGTTTTTTATTGGTGTGAGGTTGTTGGGAAGTTAGCTGCGTTCAGCCCAGAGTTCGGCTTCGGCTTCCTTCCAGTTTTCATGATCCAGGCCATGCGGGCGACCCTTGCGGACCCAGATGTCATACGCACGGGCTGCGATTTCCTCGAACGTCGGGGCAACTGGTGCCGGCTTGGGGGCAGCGGCCTTTTTGGCGACCTTTTTCGTAGCCTTCTTGGTCGTGGCTTTCTTGGCGACCTTCTTGGTTACTTTCTTAGCTGCAGCTTTTTTCTTCACGGCCTTTTTCTTGACAGGTGCTTCAACCTTGGGCACAGGGCTGCTGGCAGTCTCGGTTACCTTACGTGTGGCTTTCTTCTTGGTTGCCTTCTTTTTTGCGGCTTTCTTGGCCATCCTCGAGCTTCCTTTCATGTTCATTCCCGGCTTTTTGTTTTTTTTGCATCCTTGCATACCCGGGCAGTAACGCAATTCTAAATGTCTTTTGTGGCTATCCGGTTTGGATGCCGTTGGTTCTTGATCAAAAGAGTTCATACGGTGAATTGTCGCACGGCATCTATTGTATCAAGTCCTGTCCTTTTCCAAGTATCAAATTGCATGCCAGAAACAAAACTCGGCAATCATTGTTTATTGGATGGGCAACTGGGTGACTATTGTGTGACAGTTGCATATTTGTCGTGCATCACAATCGTGGTGAACGCTGTTGCATTCGCCGTTTATCCCCGTGCCTCGTTGAGTGCTTCGAGCACCTCGTCCATATGCTTGGCGACTTTGACCTTGTCCCATCGCTTGGCCACTTTGCCTTGCGGGTCAATAAGGTATGTCGTTCGTACAACCCCCATGTACTTTCGGCCGTACATCGACTTCTCCTGCCAGACACCGTACTTTTCCAACGCTTGATGCTCAGGGTCTGCAAGCAGCGTGAAGGGCAGTTCATGTTTATCTGCAAACTTGGCGTGCGACTTTTCGTCATCAGGACTCACGCCCAGGACCACCGCATCCAGCTTCCCCAGGTCCGGCAGGTGGTCTCTAAAAGCACATGCCTGCTTGGTGCACCCGGACGTATTGTCCTTGGGGTAAAAGTAGAGCACGACCCACTGACCTTGATACGCAGAAAGGCGATGGAGCTTGCCATCCTTGTCTTTCAATGCGATCGCAGGAGCCTTCTTGCCCGGTTCGATGAGTTGACTGTCATTTGCCTTAGCCATGTGTTCTCCCAATGGTTATCCAGTTGTAAACATTGTTAAACGCAGATGCAAGTTTACAATTTGGTGAGCATGGCGTGTGAGACGTGATGCATTACCGTTGACCGATGGGGCAGTATGCTCGAATTCCTCCAACCCAACTGGTTTTTCATGGCTTTGCCTGTTGGGCTGATGCTTCTTTGGCTCCATCGCTCAAGGCAAAGTCAGTTGCCGATCATTCAATTCGGCGCGATGCGGTTTATCCAGCAGGTTTTGCCTCGTAAACAAAGCTCAACCCGTTTACAGGATCGGTTGCTACTGCTGCTACGGATGCTCATGATGCTTTGCCTGATCACCGCCTTTGCCAACCCCATCTGGCATCGCAGCAAGACTGGGCAACAGGCAGCCTGCGTCGGCTTCGTGCTCGATTTCACTGCGTCGATGTACCGCAGGACCACGCATCAAAACCAATACCCGCAGACACTGGTCGATCAGGCTCAGATTCAGGTTAATCGCCTGCTGCAAGGCTTGCCTGTTGATGTGCCGGTGATGCTCTACGTCATGACCGGTCAGCTTTACCCCATCACCCCCGAGCCATCGGTTAACCGCATCCAACTCCGCTATGAAATGATGCACACGTTTGGCAATATCTTTACCTCCGGATCACTAACACAACTCACTGCCATGAAGCATTGGCAGGACATCACCGAGGTTCATGTTTTCACCGACACGCAAGCATCCCACTTCCCCAATGTCGACGATTGGGAAAAACAGTTGGCAGGCAAAACCTGCATCATTCATGATGTCTCCGGCACAGCCTTACCCAACATGGCCATCACCAACATCCATTGGCAGGATCAAAGCACGCCCCAAACCCGGCAAGGCCAATTGCATCTCACCATCCAATCCGATTCGCCCCAACTTCTGCATCGTGAATTGGTGATCAAGCACAATGACACCACGCTCCAAAAGCAAACCATCCAAGTCTCTACCGATAAGCCGCTGTCGTTGACCTACCCGTTGATGTTACCTGCAGGCAAGTTGGCAATCGGAGCCGAGCTTTTGGAGCCCGACGCGCTTGCCTGGGATGACAGTCGGTATGTGATTCTCAAGCCGTGGGCGTTGCCCGATGTGCATGCCATGGACACCTCGGAATTTGCACAGCAGATGGTCACGTTGTTTGGTGCATGGGGCATGGATGTAAGTCAACCATCAATCTCAAAACAGTCACTCATCTTCGCTGGCAAACTCACCCCACAAACATCAGCTGATCTGGATAATGCCTTAAAACAAGGCGCAACCGTCGTCTGGCTTCTGGGGGATGACATGCAGGCAAAGCAGTTCAACCAATGGGCCGCATCGCGATCCCTCGGCATCACCACATCACCTTGGCTAACATTGACTGACAAACCATTCCAACCCTGGCAATGGCTCCGCGATGATCCCTGGCTGGATGTCTACGCAGGCAGTTACAACGCAACACTGAATCAGATCGCCAGCTCAAGTTACCTGCCACTTGTTGGGGATTTTTCGACGTGGCAAGTGCTTGCAACATCCGCAGATCATCCCGTCATCGCGTCGCGTCCCATTGGCCGTGGGCAGTTGTTGTTCCTTGCCATCGAACATGAACACATGCAACGCATGCTGCGTGAGCCCGACACAGCAGCTTTACTCTTGCATCTTGGCACGCAGGCTCTGGAAGCCAACCGTGAACCGCTCACGCAAAAAGCCATACAGGTGGGCGATGACTGGCAACCGCAAAACCAAACCGACACCACGTCATTGACCTACCCGTATCACGCAGGCATGTTCAAACCGATCGAAGACCCCAAAGCAACCAGTATCACACTGACTGTCCCCGGTCTGTATGCTTTGGTCGAGAACACATCACAGGCGTTTGTCGATGCTGCTTTCGTTGCGATGAATGACTCGGAAATGAGTCTTGAGAAAATTGATCCAAAGCAATACACCATCAACAACACTGCAGAGAAAACACTGGCAACGCAGCAGCAAACCCGACTTTGGCCGTGGCTGATCGTGATCGCATTGCTTCTGTCGATGGTCGATGCGATCTATG
>JBICHS010000594.1:0-2846 GCA_043101135.1 Phycisphaeraceae bacterium JB051 | reverse complement strand
ACCACAGAGGACACAGAGAGCACAGAGAGGAAAAGAAAATGTTTTTGATATTTTTCTTAAACATCTCTTCCTCTGTGTCCTCTGTGCCCTCTGTGGAAAAAAATAGAAAACACAAAGGCTTCACGCTGTTCGAACTCATCGCTGTGATCCTGTTGCTTGCGGTCTTTGCAGCAGCGGTGCGCGGGCCGGTGGTCGACATGATGGATCGCATCAACACCCGCAATAGCATTGAGCAGATCAAAACCATCGACCGTCTGCTGCGTCTGGAAGCCAAACGTTCAGGCAATGCCATCCAGCTGCACATTGATCCGTTGGAAGGCATCATGATGCGGACCGACAGCAGCGAAGAGCAAACCCTCGTCGGCCAGGCCGTCCAACTTGATGCGTCCTGCCAAATCGAACGGATTCATCTTGCGCCACAGACGGATGACTTTGATGAACTCAACGCTGTGATCACCTGCTCGCCTGACGGTGCGACCCCCAGCTATGCCATGGAGATCCAAACCGCCAACCAGCGAACGTGGCTTTTATTTGCAGGCCTTACCGGTCAGTGTTACCAGTTTGCTTCGGAGGATGAACTTGCCACCGTGCTCGATGAAATCTCACGCCCGTGGTCTGAGCTTGATTGAAGTGGTCATCGGGATGGCCCTGCTGGGGCTGTTCCTGGCATCCATCTTCATCGCCCAGGCCAAACTCACGCGTCAGTCCGTCATCGCTCGAAAAAAAGCGTTGGCTATCTCTGCGACCGATACACTGCTGGCAGGCTGGGCAACCGATTGGGCGAACTTCCCCACCGATGACACCGGCACGATCCCCGATCACGACAACCTGCAATGGCAAACCCAATCACAGCAATCAACCGAACTCGAAGAACTGGGCATCCTCAAAGTCCAACTCGCGATCACGGACACCACACGCAACAATGCTGACGAACCGATCCTGCAGTTGGAATTGGCTGTGCCGATGGAAGAAATCGAAGACGAAGCTTCTCACACCGATGAATCAAAACAAGCCTCACCTGCAAGTGACTCCCCTGAACCAACGCAGGAGGTGTCCCCATGAATCAACGACATCGCGATGGCTTTACGATCATGGAATTACTCATCGCAAGTGCCCTGGCCTCCATCCTGATGGTCGGCATACTCTTTGCAACCACCCAGCAAGCCCGACAGGTTCAGCGTCAGCAAAAACGCACCTCCCCCACTGAGCTCGATGCCCTTGTCCAACTGCTGCGCAGCGACCTGATGCTGGCTCAAGCCTGTCGCATCAAAGACGATCAAATTCACCTTCAAGGCTATTTCAAACGCGATCCCAAAACACAAGTCCAGACACAACAGCCCGCCCAAGTGATTTACCGATTGGTTGAAATTGGTAAAGAGACATGGCTGATCCGACATCAACGTGACCCCAAAAGTTTGACACTACAAGACAGCACAGCCAATCTGGTCTGCAAGGGGATCACCAGTATGCAATTGTTCTCAATTGAAACACCAACCGACACAGCCACACCCCAAAGCGATGCGACCGACGACGCTGCCTTGCCAGTCCAAACGGACGCCCCCGCAGAGCCTCAACCCTTCACGGATCAGTGGCAGACGGTACCCGCTGTAGTCCAATGGATCATCACGCGTTCTCAAACCGATCAGCCAAACAACTTTGACATACAAGAGCAAGACGCCAACGCCCTGACTTTCACACTGGTATTACGATGACGCTGCAACAGCCTGACAATCTGACTTTGCCCAGGGCACGTGGTTACGTGTTGGTGATGGCGTTGCTGCTCATAGCCATGGCAGGCAGCGTTCTTGCAATCATGGCCAAACGCAGCGTCTTTGATGCCTCGGATGTGAAGCAGGCTCAGCAACAACTCCAACATCGCTGGGCGGCCTACAGCCTTGAAAAGAGCTTACTGCCTCGTGCAGACAAGGTCATCACCACACTGTTGGAAAAAGAGTCCACCGATGACAAACCGACCTTCGCTGGCAAGGTTGAGTTCCAAATCCAGCTAGCAGACACCAACTACCAACTCACGCTCTCCGACGAGAATGCCAAGGCCAATGTCAATCAGTTGATCGATGTCAAACCTTCGCAAGCAACTTCATCACAACCCATCGGTCACTTACTCCAGCAGATGCAGGTGCGCAACATCCCTGCCATCCAGCTTCGGCCGCATGTCTGGGAGAATGCAGCGAACCCGCAGCCGATCCAGACATTGGGGCAGGTGTTTACGCACGTTTCCCCCAACGAGCTCATCCCGTTTGCGTCACAAGATCCTGCAGTGCTCGACGCTTTAACCTGCTGGGGAGATGGCAAGCTCAACCTGCGCACCGCGTCCCCCCAGGTCATCAAAGCTCTCTGCCTTGAATTGATGACTCGCGGTGAAATCGACAAGCTCATTCGCGCCCGTGATGACGATCCCAAGATCACGTTGACAGCAGCATTGACCGCAGCAGGTGTGGACAAAAAACAACTGGAAAAAGTCAAAGCCCTGTTCACTGAAAAGTCAACCTGCATGAGCCTCTGGACCCGCTGGGAAACGGACCGCCGAACGCATTGCCGCCTTGCGATTGCCATGCATCAAACCGTATTAAAATCAATGGCACAATCTCCTAAGCAATCCCCAGATCAAGTACAACCTGCTAAACTTGAAAGCCTGGCATTTGAATGGTGAACATGAACAGACAGTCTGGACATTCAGCACTTTGGTTACTGGCAGTTCTCTGCCTGCTGTCCGCTGTTGCCGTGATGAGCGCGCATCTGCTGTTGCCGATTCAGATCACCGTTGAGCCTGTGGAACTCTCCGTCTTGCCAGGCACTTCAAAGCCCAAACAATCGCAAGCGACAGA
>JBICHS010000593.1:0-13162 GCA_043101135.1 Phycisphaeraceae bacterium JB051 | reverse complement strand
CCCATGCGATGAATCGTTACAATGTCAGCCAAGGAGTTTTGCAGTGTCGAATTTATCTGAATCAACCCATGCGTCCTGGCCACTGGCTTTGCTGTTTGATATGGATCTGACGTTGATTCGCTCGCGTCATTTCTGGCGTGCAGCCGAACAGACACTGCTTAAACATCTTGGCCTGGATCCGCAGATGGATGTACATCACTGCTACAACGGCATGCATGCAATTGATGCAGGCAAGGCGATGCATCAACTGCTTAAACCTGATGTCAGTGTTGATGAATGCGTGCGCGTGTTTCGTGATGCATTGATCCAGCAGTTTCAGACACAACCCATTGAAGCGATGCCCGGCGCGGTGGACTTGGTGCAACGATATGCAGGCAAGTTACCAATGGCCATCGCATCCGGCTCACCGGCAGAGGGCATACACGCTGCTGCCAAAGCGTTGGGGATTATTGAGCATCTGGATGTGGCGATCAGTGGCGAAGCCGTCACGCATGGCAAACCGGCGCCGGATGTTTTTCTCGAAGCAGCGCGGTTACTTGGCATGAACCCCAAAGACTGCGTGGTGTTTGAAGACAGTGTGACCAGCGCTACTGCTGCAGTGCGTGCGGGAATTGCCTGCATCGTCGTCCCTGATGAAGCGATTGAAAATTTCGGCGACCTGCCTGTGCATTTCGTTGCATCACTGGACGCGGTCGATGATGCACTGCTGGCAAAGGTGCATGAAAGCTGAGCACATGGTGTTCAACCGATACAGGTCGACCCGGCCAAGATGACCGGGCTATGTCAATATAGCCGAGCCATTTTGGCTCGGTTGCCTTGAGATCATCCCCCAATTTTGCTTCACGTATTCCAAAGTGTTTGTATGCCACGTGCAACATGTCCCTGCGCGGGCGTGATGGAGGGCAGAGATGAATTCTTTGCACTGCACTAAAATGAAGTCTATGAATATAAAAACACAAGCCGCCAGATGAGTGACCGAAGGGAGTGAATCTGGCGGGTCGCACGTCAAAACCACGCACAAGAATACCCGTCAGATTCGCCCACGTTGTGGACTCATCTGGCGGCTTGTGTACTGAAAATATTTTTCAATATCAGGTGTCA
The DNA here is from genome assembly GCA_043101135.1 of Phycisphaeraceae bacterium JB051. GTDB lineage: Bacteria > Planctomycetota > Phycisphaerae > Phycisphaerales > Phycisphaeraceae > UBA7800. Next base: position 12,061 of record JBICHS010000593.1, on the reverse strand, counting down.
ATCAGATCAGCTCGACACGACGCGGCTCGCCTGAATTGATAAGACAACTCACACAAAAAAACGCGGCATACCAAGGTGATCTCGGCATGCCGCGTTGTTGTATATTGGATTGTCGATCGTCTACACGATCAAGCGTCTTAGCTGAGCAGGCTGATAACCAACTGAGCGAAGATGGTCATCAGAATCAGAGCGACGGGATAAGCCGTTGCGTAGCTGACGACGGGGATGTCCGAATCGGTCTTGGCGGTAATGGCACCCAGACCCGGGGTCGAAGTCATGCCACCACAGGTACCGCCGAGGGTCTGAAGCAGGTTGAGCTTGAGGAACTTGCGGGCGATCGGATAACCAATGGCCATCGGGATCGCGGTGACAATCACGCCCATGACAAAGAGCTTGATACCGTGCTCCTGAACCACTTCCACAAATGCGCCACCGGCTTTGACACCTGCACCCATCAGGAAGAAGACCAAGCCCAGTTCGGTCATGAACAAACGCGAAGCGCGGGGCATGTAACCGGAAAGGAAACCAAGGCGACCGAAGTGACCAAGGATCAGGGAGACGAACAGCGGACCGCCTGTCATACCCAGAGCAAAGCTTGCACCGGTACCCAAGCCGAACGGCATCTTACCCAGGACGATACCCAGCGCAATACCGATGGCCAGTGACAGGATGTCGGTCTGTTCCAGAGCCTTGGCACGGTGACCGGCCATCTCCGAGAACTTGTCCATGTTTTCCGGATCACCCACAACGGTCAATGCGTCGGCACGTTGAATGATGGTGTCGGCATTGGGAACAAAGCTCGCATCGTTACGGACAATACGGGAAACCGAAACGCCATGCTTACGCAGCAGGTCAAGGCCACGCAGGCTGCGACCGACGACTGCGGAGCTGGTCACCACGACGGTGCGACGTTCGCGGTCAGCATCCATGAAGAACGGTTCGTCAGAACGCTTACCCAGGAACTCAACGACCACGGCAAGGTTTTCTTCCTTACCGACAACAAGCACCTTTTCACCTTCTTCAAGGATCACATCCGGGGTCACCGGGATCATGCGGTTGTCTTTCTTGATACGCACGAGTTGGCAGGAAGACTTGGCGATGAAGTCCAGATCAACCAGGTGCTTGCCGATGACAGCAGGGTTGGTGATTTCAACGAGCACACGCATGATCATCTTGCTCTTGGAAGACTGTGTGGTGATTTCGTTGGAGAGTTTATCCAGGTCGACACCCAGAATCTTGGGAAGCAACTGGACAAAGAGCACCACGCCGACGACGCCGAACGGGTAGGCCACACCGTAACCAATCGGTGCCAACGGGCCCGAGTCCTTAAGCATGTCAATGGCAGCCGCCAAAGCCGGTGTCGAGGTCATCGAACCAGCGAAGATACCCACGGAAAGGTCCGCAGGGATATCAAAGATTTTAGCAGAGGTGACGGTACAAACTGCACCGATACACACGAGGATCATGCCCATGATGGCCAGGTTCTTACCCTGACTGACAAAGGCACGGAAGAAGCCGGGGCCTGCCCCCAGACCCACACCGTAGACGAAAAGGATCAGCCCCAACGTGCCGATCTTGCTGGGGATGGTCAGGCCGTAGTGACCGAAGACCAAAGCAGCAAAGAGAACGCCGGAGCTACCCAGTGAGATACCACGCAGTGAGATGGCACCAAAGCCAAGGCCCAAAGCGAGAATGGCGAACATGGCAAAGAGCTGGTTTTCAAGCAACGTGCGAATCGCGCCGCGTTCCTTTTTCTCAGCCGGTGCCGTGACTGCCTTCTTGGCAAGCATCGGGTACACCACACGGGGAACTGTGCCCTGGTACTGCTGAACCGAAGCAGCCACGGTGGTCTGACGGTGATAGCCGCCGTAGTCGATGAATTTGATTTCACCCAAAGGTGACTGCATGATCAAGGTGTTCAATGCAGCAAACACGTCAGTGTTGTTGTCACGGGCATCGGCCAATGCGTTGCCTGCAACAAGCATGGCAGTGTATGCCTGAGCACTGTGAGACTGGGGGATGGCCTGATCCAATGCATCCTTGTGCATGTTGCGGAAACGGGCATCAAAGTCTTTGATCTGCTTGTTGGAACGTTCACTCTGCCAGGGGGAGACCACGTAAAGACCCTTGTGCACATCCGATGCCTGAGCCGAAGCATACAGGCGGAATTCGGGCGTGGTAAAGGCGCCGTAGACACCGACAATGCGGTTGGTCTTTTCAAACTTGTTGACAACCTTGCGAGCGTCATCCGTCGAACGCCCAAGCATCATCACCACGGTATTGGCTGTGGTTTCCAGTGTTTCAATGGCCTTGGAAATCTTGCCCGGCAGGTAAGCAATCACATCCGGGGTCACCAGGTCATGCGATGCAAACGCACCAACCAGTGATTGAGAAGCTTGACGACCGAAGGGATTTTCTTCGGTGAGGATCATAACCTTGTCAATGCCCCAATCGTTCCAAACACTTTCCATAAAGCTCGCAGCGGTTTCGGCCATCTTGTACTGAGGCGGGCAGATACGATAAACCACGCCATCTGCTGCCTGGTTAAGCTTGTCAATCGTCGCAGCAGGTGTGACCACCGGGATGTTCAACTCTTTAGCGACCAGCGCCAAAGCCAGCGATTCTTCCGACGTGTAAGGGCCCACGATGATGTCCGGTTCCCAACCCGCAACCTCATCTTTGACCAACGCTTCAATGCTTTGAGACTTACCCGAGTCAAAGTAACGAACTTCGGCATTCTTCAGGGCATTCTCACGAATGACCACTTCGCCAAGTTCGTAACCCTGCTTGAGCAATACACCTGTGGAATGATGCTCACCCGTCACAGGCAGGATCACCGCAATGCGACGCGGACCCTTGACCTGGGCTTCATCACTCGGGGCAGCCACCACCGAGCCCACAGCGGTCTTGGCCTGAACACTCGAACCCGCAGCTGGGGCTTGAGCATTGGCAACAACAGCCAACGAAACGAGAACTGACAAGGCTGCACAAATTGCGAAAGAACCACAGCTTACAGTTCGTTTAAAAAACGACACGAACGGTTTGGGATGCATGTTAATCCTGACTTTCATAAGGGTTGGCGGATTAAAAACAAGAGGGCAGTGTAGCCAACCACCATTAAAAAGCAAGTATTATCTTTTTATAAACCAAGAAATGATACATCAGTCAAAAAAGGACCGAACTTACTCACAACAGCAAAAACAGATCCACTAAAACCATAATTTATTTGCATAGAAACAATTACAGGTAACCAACCAAAGGACATGCATGCCGTGGTGAGACGGAAAAATTTTCCCACATAGACCTGTGTCTCACCGCTTATACACATAGCAAACGATAGCGGCCATGCGACACAACCATGCAACCGATCACTGCAACACTTCAGGTAGCCGAATTGATAGGAATGACAGCCCCGCCAGGACCTCAGGAATCGTTGGACGTGATCGTCAACTGCGTCAGGGATTCATCTTCATGACCATGCTGATGCAGATGCGACACGCGATGCTCCGACCAGTCCTTGACCAACAAGTCCGGCGACTGCTCACCATCGTGAATCCGCAGAAAACTGTAATCGTTGGCACGCTGGGCCGGGGTGAATCCACTGTTACGAATCAGCCGACATAATAAGGCTTCGTCAAGACAATACGTCGTCCCCGCAGCACTGACCACGTTCTCCTCGATCATCACGCTGCCCATGTCGTTGGCACCGTAGAACAGACCAAGCTGACCAATGCTCGGCCCCATGGTCACCCACGAAGCACCAATGCTATGCACATTGTCCAGGAACAGGCGGCTGATCGCCTGCATCCTTAAATAGTCCGTCGCACCACTCATCCGTAGCACACGCGCATACTTGGGATGCGTCGGATCTTCACCGGGGAACGGCTCACCACTCTCGCGGTCCCAATTGGGCATGCGCCCCATCGGTGTGTTCTCACGCTGAAACGGCCAGGAGATAAACGCGGTGTACCTGCCCGGCCAGTTGTTGGCAATCGCCTCGTCCTGGGCATCACGCACCTGCTGCATGTGATCCATGCGATCCGCAATCGACTCAATATGCCCAAACATCATGGTGGCAGAGGTATTCATCCCATGACGATGCGCACTCTTCATCACATCAAGCCACTGCTGGGCCGTCGCCTTACCACGACCAATGCGATCACGCACCGGGGCAGCAAAGATCTCACCACCCCCGCCGGGAATCGTATCCAAACCCGCAGCCTGCAAACGATCCATGATCACTTCAAGCTTCGCAGCCCAGACATCAGCAGGCAGTTCATGTGACTTACCCGGCTCGGTCGTCGGGAATCCATCCAATTCACAAACCGCGACAAACTCAACTATCTCCGGCGGGCTAAAGGCATGCAGATGAATCGTCGGGAATTCTGACTTAAGCCAACTGAGTAACTCCTCATAAAACACCAGTGGCAACTCAGGATGCATCCCCCCCTGCATCAACACCTGCGTGCCACCCAGATTCACCAACTCGGTGAACTTGTGTTTGAGTTCTTCCTTACTCAGCGTATACGCATCATGATCATCCACATCACGCCGAAACGCGCAGAACGTGCACCGCGCCGAACACACATTGGTGTAGTTCACATTGCGGTCAATCACATAGCTGCGATACGTGTCACCGTGAATCCGGTTACACATCGCGCTGGACCAGCGGCCAAGGTCATGCAGGGACGCTTCGTGATAAAGCTCAATCGCCTGCTGGGCAGTGAGTCGGGCTTTACCTTCAACAACTTGATCAAGATGGTGGCGGTCAATCATCAGACCAGACATTTTAATGTAAATCCATCGTCATGGGAAAACCTGCTTTTGGTCATACGCATTTGCACTAATCAATCATTCATGCGTCCAAAACCAGGCCAACAACACGTCACGCAAGCTCAAAAACCGCCCGTTTCCCATTTTGATACCTTTTTTTACCCTTCGTTTACCCAAACTGACATACTTCCCACCTTCCGATTTCCCCACAGGCAATACGGCACCGCCGTGAACTTCACCTTGCTCAACTTCGGCTCGGTCGTCGCATACAACCCCTCTTGCCAAGCCCCCGGATCATGGCGCAGCGCCTTACCCGTGATCACCGTCGCGCCCCCGAGCAAACGCGGTCGGTGTTCAATCGCCAACTTGCTCGCGCGGGGCAACACCATCGCCATGGGGTCAAACCCACAATCCACTTCTTCGACACAGTACACCACCGGCCCACGCTGAAGCGCCACCTTCCCGTGATTCACCCGACAGGCCGGATGCGTATGCATGCGTTCAACAGGCATCGTCAACACCAGCGTGACCACATCACCCTTTTCCCATTTGCGATCAAGCGTGACATAACCATGCTCAAGTTTGCCGCCCATGCGCTGAACCTTGCCGTTGACTTTGAGCGTTGCCTTACGACACCAACCCGGCACGCGAAGACGCAGCTTGAACTTCACCGATTCAGCCGGATCAACCTGCAATGCAATCGTCTCATCCCACGGGTACTTGGTTTCCAACTTCACCTTCACAGCAACATCACGCATCGTCACCTGCGTTGTCGCATTGATGAATTGATGCACCACCAACGCATCGTCATCGCAGGCAAAGATGTATTGCCCCAGCGAAGCAAACAACCGCGCGATGTTCGGCGGGCAACACGCGCAACCAAACCATGCCTGACGTCGATCACACACATGACCGGGTTGATGCGACTGAGCCAACGACGGGCTTGATCGCAACGGGTTGGCATAGAAGAACCGATCGCCCTTGAGATTAATGCCGCTCAAAACCCCATTAAACAAAGCCTTTTCAAGCACATCACCATATTCACCCCTGCACTCGATCTGCGACATCCGATGCGCAAAGAACACCAGCGAAATCGCTGCACACGTTTCTGCATACGCACTCTCGTTAGGCAGGTCATAGTCAAACGTGAAACGTTCACCCATCGCAGTTGAGCCAATCCCGCCGGTGATGTACATCCGCTTGGTGACGATGTTGTCCCATAAGCGCTTCGCAGCATTCAGTAGCGTTCGGTCGCCTGTCTGTGCTGCAACATCTGCCATCCCGCTGTAGAGATACAACGCACGCACCGCATGCCCTTCCGCTGTTTTCTGCTTGCGTACCGGCAAGTGGGATTGGTGATAGTCCCCATTAAACCACGGGTGATGACGGCCATGCTCCCTGGCTTCCTCAACAAAGTACAAAGGCTTTTGCCCACGCTGATCAATGAAGAATTTGCTGAGTTTCAAGTACTTTTCGTTACCCGTTGCCTGATACAGCTTCACCAAGGCAAGCTCGATTTCTTCGTGTCCCGGGTATCCCTTGAGCTTGTTTTTCTGCGGCCCGAAAACCGTATCAATGTAATCGGCATACCGACACATCACATCAAGCAGCTTCCGATCACCAAGCCCTTCATACACTGCAACCGCAGCTTCCATGAGATGACCCGCACAGTAAAGCTCATGATCATCACGCAGATTCTTCCAGCGATCCTGCGGGCGGACCGTCGTGAAATGTGTGTTCAAATAACCGTCATCCTGCTGAGCAGCAGCAATCAAATCAATCACATTATCAAGCTTCTTTTGAAGCACCTTATCAGGATGCGTTGCAAGCGAATACCCAACCGCTTCAACCCATTTGGCAACGTCCGAATCCCAAAACCGATCCGGGCAATGCTTCATGCCCTGCTTCCAATCCAGCTTAAACGCATCAATTCGACCAGTGTTCTTGCACTGCTCATATTCAATCGGCAAAGTGACCTTCCGATTCGTCATCACGCGCTTACCCCAGAATCCGTCAGTGATCTTCACCCGATCCCAACGCACCGGTTCCAAAGCCTTCATCACCCCAGTTGTCTTACGTGTGGACATGCTGTCTATTCCTTACTCATTTTGATGTGATCATTCGTCTTTCAAAAACTGTCTCGCCCCAAAAGCCGTGTCGCTCCCGCGGCACGGGTTGCCTTGACCTTCCCCCCAACTGCGTTCACCCCCTGCGCCCAAGACATTTTTTAACCACAGATACACACAGCCCCGGAAGTGAACACAGATAAAGGCAGACTTTGTCACTACCGCGCAGGCGGGAGTCCAGTGGAATGTGCAAGCGTCCACAGAAAGCCACAGGATTCCCGCCGGCGCGGGAATGACGGGAAATCAAATTTGCCTTTACTGCCTTTATCTGTGTTCATCTGTGTCCATCTGTGGTTAATCTGCCTTGAACACCAAAACGCAACACCAAGCAGGCGAGGCTTTAAATCGTTGTACGATCCCTCTCATGCTTGCATCTATTTATAGCTGAGAATAAGCTCTACTCAAGAGACACAAGTTTGAGAATAACGACACAATTCCGAGATTATGGCTAAAACGCGACCCATCCTTCGAATCCCACCTGACACACTGGCCAAATCGGCTAATGGTGGTTTATTTATCAGTCGTGGTACCGGCATTCATCCTTGCAGAACCATCAACACATGGGAATTGATCTACATCCGAAAAGGAACACTAAACCTGCGCGTCGATAAGCAGCACTTTGCAGTCCATCAGAAGCAGGCCATCCTCCTCCAACCCAACGTCGAGCACGCTGGCACGCAACCCTACGACGCGGACGTTTCGTTTTATTGGCTTCATTTTTGTGTCCCCAAACAGGCCAACGCCCGACAAGCCAACGCGCTTAAACTTTCGCAACACAGCCAACCGAGGCGGCCGGATCGGCTCATGGAACTGATGCATCGCTTTCTCGATGAGCAGGTCAATCAGACCTTAACGCCACTATCAGGCAACTGTCTGTTGATGCTCATGCTCAATGAAGTCGCGGACACCCTGCCACGCAACGAGCAAGCAAACGATCACAACAACAGTCTGGCGATGCGCGCTGAACGATACATCATGGCCAACGCCCACCAACCGATCAGCACCATCGACATTGCTAACGAACTGGACTGTAATCCTGATTATCTTGGGCAGTGTTTTCGTCACACATTTGGCATGACCATCACACAAGCCATCACGCGTCTTCGCTTAGCCGAAGCCAAACGACTGCTCATGGACAGTGATTTGAATATCGACCAGATCGCCCGAACCTCCGGCTTTGCCACCCCCGGCTACTTCCGACGAACCTTCAAAGCAGCAGCAGGTATCACCCCAAGACAATACCGCAACAACCATCAGCGGTTACACATTAATTGGCGATGAATCACAGAGCGACGAAAAAATGCTTTGTGGTTTTGCCTGCCCATGTTATGCTTGAAGTAACACCACGCGGGCATCAATTGGGGGATACACCATGATGTCGATCAAGCCCACCGTTAAAGTCTTGAACCTGTTTTTGATTCTGTTATTGCCGACACTTTCTTATGCAGATGGTGAGGTTCAACAGCCCATCAATTCCGTTCAAATCCTCAAAGCCACCGCCGAGAAACTGCGCGTAACTTTTGATGATCTGCTACGTGATCCACAGGCTTATCGCGAGCTTGCGTTAAAGGATTGCGCGGTCTTTCCCGAAGGTCGGCTTTACCCGTTTACCTTGCCAACGATGGGCTATGCGAACATGGCCATGGCAGGTGAGATTGAAAAAGCCCATGCGATCAAGCAGATGCAAAAGCTCATCGACATCAGTATCCCACTCACCGCCCAACAGCTCAACGCGCCAGGCAACGATCTGATGAACCTGCGAAGCACCAAACGTCAGGGCACGTTTCTGGGGATGTTCAACTACGGCTTGAGTTGCTACCGAATGGTCAGTGATGATGATCGTTACACGGCGTTACATGATCACATCACGCGTTTACTGATTAACGAATTCATGACCAAGGATGGCTGGCCGATTGACTCCTACCCGACGTACACGTGGTATGTCGACTCACTGGTCGCGCTGGCCTCCATCGATATGTGGGATCGGATCAATCGCAAAAACATCACCGCTGGGCTACTCAAAAAACACCTGCAATGGCGGGATAAATTCGCTTTGACCGATCAGGGCTTACCCAAGGCAACGGCCTATCAGACATCGCGTGGCTGTGACCTGTCCATGCAGATTTGTCTGTTTGCCAACATGCAACCGGACATCGCCAAGGCCATGTACCCAACCTATATCAAAGCGCATTGGCTGGATCTCAAATTCGTGGCAGGCTTCACCGAGTGGCCCATTGGCGACCCGGGCTTACCCATGGGCGATGTCGACTCAGGGCCGATGTTCATGGGACTGGGTGCCACCGCGACCGGCATGGGGATCGGTGCGACCATCGCGGTGAATGATCAGGCACGCATGAACATTCTGGCAAAAGAACTGGGGCAGGTTTCAACCATCATTCAAACGATGATGAAGCTGGATGTGAATGACAACATCAAAAAATGGCTTGGTGATGAACTGACGCTGGAGCAAAAATACATCTCCGGATTTCTCTACGGTGATGCTGCGTTATTCTACTCAGTGACGTGGACAAAATTCCCCAATCGCCTGCAATAAACAAGCTTCAAATTTCGTAACTCCAACCCTCGACGTCATCCTGATCCATAATCTGACGCGCATCAATCGAGCCATGAATCAATTCCTTGGCACGATCCAGGGCACGCTGGGCGGAAGTGAAAATACCATACGTCGTCGGGAAAACATTCTCCGGCGTGATGGTGTCCACCAGGCCGTACTGCTTCATGTCCTCCATCAAATCTTCACGCACACCGCAGAGCACCACGTGACGCCTCATCTCATTCATCTGCCGGGCGAAGTCTTCCATCACCTGCATCACCGTGGAGTCAATCGCCAGCGTGCGCTTGAGCCGGAAGATGACCACGCGACAAGGACTCTGCTGAATGCGGGTCAAACGCGTCCGCAGTTCATCAGCAACGCCGAAGAATAAATCACCTTCCATCTGTAAAAACAGAACCTGACGATTACCCGACTTCTCACGCAGCGGCCTTTCGATAAAGGGGCCGGCACTGCTGCGAACCATTTCCGCGATATGCAAGTGACTGGAGCGTTGAATGAACTGCGTGAGGTTGAGGAAAATACCAACAAACACGGCATAGCTCAGGGGGATAAACAGCGTTGCCAAAAACGTGATGGCAAAGACCATCGCATCAGAGCGATTGGATCGCAGAAGTCTGAAAAAGTGCTTGAAATCAAGGAGCCCAAAAGCAATGACAAAGAGGATTGCAGCGAGCGATGCCATGGGAATGCAGGTCGCCCAACGCGAGAAAAGCAGGAAGATCGCAGCGACGAATAGCGCATTGAAAATCCCGGCATAGGCTGTCGCGGCACCGGCGTAATGATTCAGCGCCGAACGGGCAAAGCTGCCGGACCCGGGGATACATTGGAAGAAACTTGAAACGGTGTTGGTCATGCCCTGGCTGAAGAGTTCCTGGTTGGCATTGATCTGCTGACCGGTCTTGGTCGCGATGGTTTTGCCGATGCTGTAGGCTTCGAGTAACCCCAGTAACGCCAGCGCCAAAGCACCGCCAAAGAGCTGTTCCACTTCGGACATGCTCAGTTGGGGCAGTTGAAAAATACGCATCGCCTCGGTCGCGGTCGGAAGCTCAGGCATCAGCGGCAAGTCCGTCGGGCCATAACCATTGACCGCAACAAACACCCCTGCACACACCACAGCAATGAGCGGGCCCGGTGCGAGCTTGGCGATCCTGCGCGCGCCAATGACAATCACCAGACAACCCACACCCACCATCACCGACAGCGGTTTGATCTCACCCAGATGCGGCAACAGTCGTTGGACAATCCCCACGATCCCCGGCCATTGTTCTTTGGTCCGTTCAACGGAAAAGCCCAGCAGCCAATTCACCTGCCCAGCAGCAATGAGTACACCAGCACCGGCGGTGAAACCGGTGATCACACTTTGGCTGACAAAGCGCACCAAGCCCCCAAGCCGCGCCACCGCCATGACCATCTGCATCAATCCTTTGAGCAGTGTCAGCGCGATGACCAGTTGCAGATACAGTTCGGGTTGCCCACCGGCAAGGCGCGTCACCGTTGAAGCGACGAGTAGGCTTTGCGTGTTGGTTGGACCTAATGAGAGAAATTTCTGGCTGTTGAAAAGCGAGCCGATGAAACACTGAATGATGACGGCATAGACGCCGTACTGCATCGGCACGTTGGCGATGAACGCGTAGGCCATCGCCTGAGGCAGCGCGACGACAGAGACGGTCAAGCCGGCAAGCAGGTCGCGCCGGAGTTTGTTGCCGTTGTAACCGCGCGTGGATTCCCAGAAGGGTTCAAATGGTCGGCGGATCCAATGAGCCAGTGATGCCACGCGCGTGTGCTCCTTTCAACTAAGCTCACACACGATAGCGGCAAAAGGCGACTCAGTGCAATGTCAGCAACAAAATGTCTGAAAAATCAGGTTTCATTTCGATTTCGCAAGCCATCAATTCGACAAAATTTCATAACGTATGAATCGAAAATCAGCGGCGCTTTCAAGGCTCAACGTCAATTGCCCATCATCCAACATTGCCTCAGATGACTGCCCTGTCAACAAGTCCGTGAGTTTGAGTTTGGCATGATTCGGCAAGCCCACCAAATCCCATTGGCCTTGAGACTGCGGGCAATCCAACTCGCGGAACAACGTGAGATAGCCTGATTGCGTTGAGGCATGATGACATTGAAAACCGGTGAAGCGACTGCCGTCAGGACGATCACCAATGGGATGCACCATGCCATCGAGCATGGCACTGCGATGCTGCTTGTAAACGTTGAGTAAGTCTGCAACCGGCTTACGGTCCGCCGGATCAAGCGTGTGCGTCTCCATGAAAAACGTCGGCAGACTCATGAGCGTGATCGCCGTGCAGTAGGCAGCAGAGTGTTCACAGGCATTGGACAAGACGGGGTCGGTGGCACGTGGGTCCTGCACATCCCCCAGAATTTGTCGCAGGTCCAGGTAGATGGAGAGCTCCCACAAATCGCGCAACACGGTATGCGGTCGGTAAACAACATTCGGCGGGAACACCGGCTTGCGGTTGGCATTGTATATCGCGCCTTACTCACGCCCCAGAAAATAACCAAGCCGCGAGCTCACTTCTGTGGTGTCCCAATTCACGCGCGTCTTGCGATTGGCATACAACTCAAA
>JBICHS010000592.1:0-3577 GCA_043101135.1 Phycisphaeraceae bacterium JB051 | reverse complement strand
CGGTCTGCGTGGTTAAGCCATCAGCAGCATCCGAACCGGTCTTGGTGTTCACGTGAAACGTCACCGGCTTGCGGGTAGGTTGTGGGGCTTGAGCTGACGGCTTGGCTTGTGTGATGGACTTGCCGACAATCTCTGCCTGCTGCTTTTGATCAAGTGTTTGGTCCCAGACACCAAAGCCTGCATAACTGCTGTTTGCTGAGATAAAGTGTGAGTTGTGCTTGGAGTGATTACGGCGGGCGCCCAGCGTCACGATATATTGGCCTGCATCGGCTTTGATCTTGGCGGGGATGTTTTTGGTCTCTTCAATGGTTTCAACCAGGTAACCCGTCTGCGATTCGATGACCGTGAGTTTGATCGATTGGCTGGGGACATAGTCCACAAACAGGTCGTACCAGACACCCGCTTTGAGTTCATTTTTTGCAACGAGAATAGCAAGGTCATCACGATCACCACCTGAAACCGTCAAGCAGGGCTTGGGGCCGTTGGGGTTCCAGGGCGTGTCCGCAGTGAGGCCGAGTTCCATGCCACGCAGGCCGTCCATGGGACGGTGACGCGACCAGACAATGCCTTGCGGGTTGCTGCCGAGTTTGATGCGTGTCCAGATGGTTTGCGTGCCGGTCAGGCAGATCGGTTTGGCGTCTGAGCCATCAATGCGCAGGAAGTTGTCGCCTGCAATTGTCACGTTGGCTGGTGTTTGATCATCGGCTTTCTGATACGTGATCGCATTGGGGGCAGGTGCGTTCCTGGCATCCATTGCGACCAAGGTCATGGGCTTTGGCTTGGCGACCAGTGATTGATCGAAGGCCCAATGAGCGACTGCCGAGTCGAGCGTTGTGCTTTGTGCAAAGGATGACTGGGCAAGGCAGGTGATGGCAATGATCGCCAACCATCCTGAAAGATGACGTTTCATGGTGATAGCTTTCAAAATCTTGTACTTCAAAATCGATTGGTTTTAGGGAACGTAATTGTCTTTGGGCATCGGCAGGGGCAGACGCTGGACGTGGCCGTCGACGAACGCGAAGTTCGTGCCGTCATGTCGATCCGAAACGCGATTGGTTTCGACGGTGCCGTGGTTGATGCCGTTCAGCGGATTGCTGGTTTCCTTGTGATCTGCAAAAAGGATGATGTCTGATGCGCGAATCACATCGTCGAATCGTGTCCATCCACTGGGGGACAGCGCGGTGGAGCCAGTGATGTTCCAGTTCATGCCGTAGCTTTTGAACGTGCGTGATTGGGCTTGCGGGCAGTTCCAGATGCCGGTGTCAGTATCGAGATAGTGCGTGTAATCCAGATACTCCGTCCAATCCCAGGTACCGCCTGAAAGGTCGGGGCCCAGGTTGTACTTGAGAATGACATTGTCGTTGTCATCGCCATAAAGTTTGAGCACCAATGCGATCTGCTTTTCCTGCGCAGCACATTGAATGCTCCGTGCAGATAGGCGTGCTTTGGCCAATGCGGGAAGAAGGATGGCAATGAGGATCGAGATGATGCTGATGACAACCAGCAACTCAATGAGTGTAAAGGCCCGGAGAGGTTGTGCGGTTTGTGGCCTGTGCATGGTGGACTCCTGGGGTCAGTTGCTTATCTCTGAAAGGTGTGCGTTGTTTAAGACCATTGCAGGGGGGCAGGTTGATTCACCAATGAGAACCGGGACGTCCGGGTGGTGAAGCATCTGTTTGGGCATCGGCTGTTTTTTGCCCGCTTTGCCCAATGCAAACCAGTCGAGTATTTGTTCGATCAACGGGTTCATGGGTTTGAGATCCAGCGTCGTGATGCTGGGCGTAGACAGTCTGCAGATGCGTGGCAGGTCCTGCGTGCAGATCGCAATGTCCTTACCCACCATCATGCCCTGTTCGTAGTAAGCTCGGATCGCTGCACGGGTCACTGTAAGATTGTTGCCAAACAGCGCGGTGATGCCTTCAAGCTTGCCTTGTTCAAAAGCCTGCTTCATCACTTCGTAGGCTTTGATATCTGAATACTGAAAACTCTCCACCGGATCGCAGAGAATCACCGGCGTGACGTTTTTTGTCATGCACCAGTTTTCAAACGTGTCATGCAGCCGATCGTTATTCAGATCCGGCTCGGTGTTGATGTATGCAATCCTGCGATGCCCCAGATCATAGAGGTGTTCCCAGACCTTTTGAATATCCGATGGTGATCGATAGCCCACGCTCAGTAAGCCTTCAGAGGTCATGTCACGAAAGACAATCGCCAGTCGTGATGCATGGCGCTTGAGCATGTCCAGGAAAACCTTGGGCATGGTTTGTCTTGGTGGGAAAAGAAAAATGCCGTCGTAGTCGGCTTCCAAAACTTCGCTGATGATCGTGTCATACAGTCGCGTAAAACCGACCGGGCGAAGCGAGCCGTGACGTTGTTCGACGACTTCTTCCAAAGCCATGTGCACTTTGCGAGAGGACTCTGAATCGAATGACGGGCTGACGAGCGCGATCTTGGGCCCTTTGATTTTGGCAATGGCTTTGCGCGCCGCTGCCAATCGTCCATTGTCCAGACGCTCAAGTGTCCCATCGGAGAGCAACTCCTGCGTCGCCTTGCGGGCAGTCATGTGACTCACGCCGTAGGAGTGGGCGATCTGCCTTTCGCTGGGAACCGGGCGGTGGGAAAACTCCCCATCACGGACCTGCGTGCGAACCAGCTGAGCAATTTGTTGGTACTTGGCTGCCATGTGTAACTCGTAGTTATAACAAACTTGTTATATAACAGATTTGTTATAGGGTTGGTTTTGGGGCAAGTCAAATATCTGGGTACATATTTCTACAAGTTTGGTAACAAAAAGGCACAATTGGGCGCTTTTATAGAATAAGCGCGTTAAAAATCGCATGAGATTCAAAACCCCAGCCATATGGGTCGCCTCAATCTGCTTTCAGAAGGATCTCGTCTACAAGCCATACGCTCATCGGCAAAATAGGCTGGCCAATGCATCGACTGGGGTAACCGCTTGCGACTTACCGCAGATTCTCCGGCAAGAGCGGGGAGGGCTTGTCCGGCTCCAGTTGGGCGCGTGTGAATGAATTGCCAAGTGGGTCTTTGATGTCGCTCATCCATTGGATCATGCGCTGACGCAATCGATCAAGATGCGGCTTGGCAGACGGATCATCAAGCCGATTGTTCAACTCGCCGGGATCTTCTGAAATATGATAAAGCTCGTGACGATCCGTCGGGTGAAAGACGAATTTCCAATCCCGATCGCGGACCATGCGAATGGAGTACAAGCCTTGTTGGGCACCCTGGTACATCGCAAAGGCATCGGGGCGCGGGGACGGATCTTTGCCATTGGCTGTGGTGATCAAATCACGACCTTCATAGGTGTCTGGGCATTGGACGCCAGCAGCAGATAACAGCGTTGCAGCGATGTCCAATTCATGAATCACAAACGCGTCACAGGTCGTTGATTCATTTTTTAATCCTTCAGGATAACGCATGATCAAAGGCACGTGGACGATGTCGTCGTACATGGAAAAGTGTTTGTCGATCATGCCATGACTGCCACACATGTCCCCGTGGTCCGTGGTGTAGATGATGAGCGTGTCGTCCAAAATACCCTTGTTTTCAAGGGTTT
>JBICHS010000591.1:0-2563 GCA_043101135.1 Phycisphaeraceae bacterium JB051 | reverse complement strand
CGAAGGGTGTAGACGAGAATGTACGACCTTGGTGAATTTGTTGATGTTGGTTGTGCTCGGTTCATCGAAGACGTCAACGCGTTTCGGGATTTTATGGCTGCGGGGATTGAGCAGATTCAAACGGACGAAGCGCAGGTGGTGTAAGTTCGCCCATGCCCCCGGGGGTTAAAACCCCGCGGGCTTTAGTTCCAGGCTGTTGGCTGTGGGCGAGAATGATGATCGCAGCAGGTAAATCGGGTTGCGTGAGTTGTGCTCGGTTCATCGAAGACGTTAACGCGTTTCGGGATTTTATGGCTAAGGGGATTGAGCAGATTCAGACGGACGAGGCGCAGGTGGTGTAAGCTCGCCCAAGCCCCCGGGGGTTAAAACCCCACGGGCTTTAGTTCCATGCCGTTGGGTGTGGGCGAGAATGTTGATCGCAGGTAAATCTGGTTGCTGCATTCGCGCGTTGTTTACTTGTCTGTCCCGACCCACTCGACACCGACGTTGGCTGCGACACGGAGGCGGTCTGCGAGTTGGGCGGTGTGATGCTGGATGTGTCGGATGTTGACGAGTTGGTGTTCGAGTTTGCTGACTTTGTACCAATCGAATCCTGATTCGGGTGACGTGATGTCCATCTGTTGTAAGCAAGGTTTGACCATGTCGTCGACGATCTGCCAGTATTCGTGCATTTGCGTGATGCTGTAGGGTTCGAGGCCTTCGGGCAACTTGCCATCGTTTTGGGATAGCAGATCAAGACCGGGATATTCATGCACGTGATACGCCCATGCTTTGAAGTGATTATCACTGATCTGCAGATAGAGATCCGCAAAGAACAATGTGTGATAAACGATCTGCCAATACGGTGCAGGCTGCGGGCCGGTCTGTAGCCACAGGTCATCAGGACAGCGGTCGATGGCCTGCTTGAGCATCTGCATTGATGCATGGTATTGGCTGGCAAGAATCGGCTTGATGTCAGACATGTTGTCCCCCTTACTGTGTTGGTTGCGTTGACTGTTTGGGCAGTGGTTCCAATGCCTTGATCGCTTTTGCAAGCCAGTTGGCGTCAGGCCGCGAGGTATTGCTCTCGGGGATGGTGATCAACTGGACGTGCTTGAAGCGATCCTCAACAAAGCCGCGATTGACGATGGCTTTGAGTTTGGGCAAATCGCTGGCTTTCTCGCCGGTCATGATCACATAACGACTGCCAGTCTTGGCGCGATAGAGTTTATCCATCATGGGACGACGATAGCCTTCATCCACAACCGTCGGATCATCCCTGATTGCGTGGATGTCGCGGTGATACAGGCAGTCATGCATGAAGAGCCCGCCGGAAAATTGTTCGGGATAATGCACTGCCAACACGCTTGCCAACTGGGCGCCGGAGTGCATGCCTGCGACGTTGATACGATTGGTGTCAATGCGGTACCGCAGTGTTGCGTTAAAGAGGCCATCCAAAGCCAGGCCCATGCGCCGGTATGGTGACTGGTCCTTGCCTGCGTTGTTGGCAGAGACCCAGATGAGCTTGTTGTCATCGAGCACCTTCTGCCAATCCTCGGGGGGCACCATGGCTGGGAGGTTACTCAAATACACGACCAAGCCGTAATGCACCGTTGGATCGTAGGCTTTGGGAACATACAGGACAAAGGTTTCATCCTCAATGTTATAGACCATCGGCGGGATGCTTGTGCGGAACTTGATGCGGGCGATCATGCTTGCCAACGAGCTATCGGAGCTTTGATCCATGAAGCTTGCCATAAGCGTGCCACGCAAACCGTTGTCGAGTTTTTTGTGGATGGCATCGAGGGTGGTGCGCGTCGTTTGCTGCTGAGCTTGCAGGGGTAAAGCTGCTGTCAGAAGAAGCAGGATCAGACAAATGGGATATGGTAAGTAGGTTCGCTGCATGAGGCTTTTATTGTAAATCACAGCAGGTAAAACACAATTGGAAAGACGTGCGAAAAACTGATGCGTCCGAGAGATGGCTGTATTGCGGCCCGTCAGAATCGCTCCCTTTGGTCGCTCATCTGGCGGCTTGTGTTTTTCATTTTCACCCCGAACATGACTGCGCGGACAGTCGTCAAACGAAGGTTTGTCTCAAATAAAAACAGATGGTTCACATCGTGTGCAAACCATCTGTTTGAGTTGTTTTTTCAGTCTGTTTAGCGACTGCGATTAATCGTTGGAGTCCGCATGGCTGTCACCTTCGGGACCGGCAATGCTGTCGCGCATCGCGGTGTCCGACTGGATGTTCTTCATGCGGTAGTAATCCATGACACCAAGGTTGCCACTGCGGAAGGCTTCTGCCATGGCTTTGGGAACTTCGGCCTGGGCGAGGACGACCTGCGCCTGGTTCTTCTGGATCTCGGCTTTGAATTCCTGTTCCTGGGCGACGGCCATCGCGCGGCGTTTTTCGGCTTCGGCCTGGAAGCGACGCTTGTCCGACTCGGCCTGATCGGCCTGGAGCTTGGCGCCGATGTTTTCACCCACGTCGATGTCAGCAATGTCGATGGAAAGAATTTCGAACGCGGTCTTGGCGTCGAGTCCTTTATCCAAAACGGTCTTGGAAATGTTGTCCGGATTTTCG
>JBICHS010000590.1:0-3693 GCA_043101135.1 Phycisphaeraceae bacterium JB051 | reverse complement strand
AGCCGGATCACGCTCTGCAGCGACCACGCGCGATAGCACGTCGCGCTCCGTGATGATCCCCTGCAGCTGCTCGTCTTCGGTGACCAGCAACGAACCACACTTGTGCTCATTCATCAGCCGGGCCGCTTCCAATACGGTCGCACCCTTGCTGATCGTCAAAACACGGGATCCTTTTTCGGCAAGAATCGAAGCTACAGTCGTCATGAGGTGTTCCTTTTCCTAATATTGAATTGTCACATGTCAGTACAGGACGCTATTGGCGGCGCGTCACTGTCAGGCGGAATTGTTTGAGAGGCGGGTTCATCAAACCCGAGGCGAGAAAAGCGTCATTCCAATATCATTATTGGGGAGCAGACGGAATAATTCCAGTAAATTTTTGTCTAGTTTCCCTAAACGGCACCAAAGACACGTGTTATTGGACGCTAAATCAGTGTTTAAGGCGATAAAAAAGACTGGTGACTCACGCTTTTGACTGAATTGCCAGGGTAACCTGCATCGCCTGCCAATTGGCTGCAATGTCGTGGACACGGAAAATTTTGACCCCAGCACCCACGCCCAAAGCCGTCGTCGCACAGGTCGCGCCCAGCAGTTCCTCGGGCTGCGGCGATGGCTGATCGGGCATCGTGCAGACCGCCTTAAGCGAACTTTTACGACTCGTCCCAAGTAACACGCTGCTGTCACCTGCAAGCTTGACCAATTGGTGTAGCGAAGCGAGTAATGCCATGTTGTGTTCGACCGTTTTCCCAAAGCCGATCCCCGGGTCAAGAACGATTTGAGAGGCGGGGACACCGACGGACGCAGCGACTTTCGCGCGGGCGATCAGGTAATCGAACACCTGCAGGACCACGTCATCGTAATTCGGATTCTCCTGCATCGTCGCAGGCGTCCCCTGCTTGTGCATCAACACGATGGGTACGTGACGCTGGGCAGCCAACGACAATATCCGCGCGTCTTCCTCACCTGCAGCAACGTCGTTGATGATGTCGGCACCGGCATTGATCGCAGCTTCTGCAACCTCGCTAAGCGTGGTGTCAATGCTGATTGCAACATCCGTATTCTGCTCACGAATTTTTTCAATCACCGGCACGGTCCGACGGATCTGCTCCGCTGCATCAACGCGCTCTGCACCTGGGCGCGTGGACTCACCACCAATGTCAATAATGCGCGCACCATCAGCCACCATGTGCATCGCATGACTCACCGCCCGCAGTGGATCATCATGCATCCCCCCATCACTGAAGCTGTCGGGCGTGACATTGAGTATGCCCATGATCAGAGGCTTAGCCAATGACAGTTCACGTTGGTTGGGGAGTTGGAGTTTGGGTTGATTCATTTTTTCACCGCCAAGACGCCAAGGTCGCCAAGTTTCCAAGACAGGCCAAGACATTTAACCACAGATAAACACAGATCGAAAACAAAATATGAGCACCGCATGTCAATGCAGTTCAAGTCATTAATCTCCATGCATTTTAGATTTCGTCATTCCCGCGCAGGCGGGAATCCAGTGGAATTCTGTACGCATTTGCAAGTTCCACTGGACTCCCGCCTGCGCGGGAGTGACGGAAGGTGGAGATTATTTCGTTGAAACCCTCTAACACAACACGCATCAGATCTGCACCTGATTGACATCGGGTGCTCAGATTAATCCTGTCTTAAACATCTGTGTTTATCTGTGTTCATCTGTGGCAAATCTGTCTTGAAACGTTGTGCTCAATCCATGCCAACGATCAAGCGTTTTTGAGTTTGTCGATCACGTCTGCGCGATCATCACTGCCAAAGATCGCCGACGCTGAAACGATCACGTCGATGCCAGCTTTGACAGCATCCGGTGCGCGGTCGGGGTTCATGCCACCATCAATTTCCAGTCGGACATTCTCAGGTAAACGCTCTTTAAGCCAGGCTGCTTTTTCCAGCACCTCAGGCAGATATTTACCTCCCGATGCGCCCGGCACCACGCTCATGATCAAAAACATCTCGACCTGATCGATGTAAGGCAAAAACACCTGCGCGGGCGTCGGCGGGTTGATGACCATACCCGCGTCCATGCCCGCATCGTGAATCTGCTTGATCAGGTCATTGGGATTCACACCCGTCGGATACATGGGGTAACTGACTTCAGCATGAAACGTGAACATGTTCGCACCAGCTTTGGCGAAGCTGGCAACATAATCCTGAGGCCGTTCGACCATCAGGTGCACATCCAGATAAACGTCAGGCAAGGCGCGACGAATGCCCGCGATCATGTCCTGACCCATCGTCAGATTGGGGACGAAGTGGCCGTCCATCACATCCACATGCAGCAGGTCCGCGCCTTTGTTCAGAACGTCCTTGCATTCTTCGACCATCTTGCCAAAGTCCGCAGAGAGAATCGACACAGCCACCAACGGCTTATCCGGCTTTTTCGTGATATCGAGCATCAGCGTTTGGTTCCTCAACTTAATAGGTTGGCGAGAACACACATCATAACGTCTGAGTCTCCGCGCATAAAAACACCGTGTGTTTTGAAGCACACGGTGTGTTGGTTTATTTCATTTCTCAAAGCCGTGATGCTCCTGCGTCACGGGTTGCCTTGGTTGACGTCACACATGGTTAACACACGCATCACGTCTCAAGGCAACCCGCAGGACGGGAGTCCTGCGGCTTTGGATGGAAGAATCAGAATTTCACTTCAGCAGCGATACGCAGATAAGGTGCATCACCAAAGATTAACTTCTCACCAGCAAAACCAAATTCTTCATCCGCATCGTTAATGTCATCGCCATGGGTTATCTGCTGATCGAATGCATAACCGCCAGCAACTGTCAATTCGAATTCCTCACACGGTTCCCAAACCAAGCCCAGTTCCACCGTCTGCTGCTCAAAGAAAAGTCGTTCGTCTGAGTCATACATCGGCAAATCTTCCGCAGGCATAAAAGCATCGGTTCGACTGGCATACTCGGTGTAAATCTCCAACCCTTCGAGCAATTCATAACTCACACGTGCGTTGATGTCGTAAATCAAAACCGCGCCCAGTTCGATCTCCCATTTGTCATCCGGCTCCCACGTCAACGAGCTGTAGGGCAGGCCCAATGTCCAGGTGAGCTGCGGGTTGGACCAATCGGTGTAAGCAATGGACGGCAGGGGCCAATCCGAAAGGAAGCTTCGGTTGCCGTTGTAATCAAGGATCACCTGCCACATGCTGGTGTCCGAGGCCTTGTGTGTCCAGATCAAATCCGCCTTGCCGTACCAGGCATTGCCATCGCGGTAGGGTTCGCTGCCGTTGTAGCCGAAGCCGACGACGGCACTGAGTTTGCCTTGAGCCAATTGGCCGATGTTCATCCCAAGTGCAAAGGACTGATCCATCAACGGGTTCTGGAAAATGGTTCGAGGGTTTGTATCCAGTACGGTCAATTGGGTGCCGAATGTCAGCCCCAGATCATCCTGTGTAATCTGCCAGCGTCCTTGAGCATCATAGATTGACAGTCGTTGATCAAATGTGCCAATCAAAAAATCTTCTAATTGGTCTTTTTCCTGCAATTGCGCGGAGACTTCGACTTCAAATGGCTTGCCTTCTTCAAACGGCTTGGTGATCAGGGACGGGCCGGTCTGGGCGTTAGCCAATGAACTCAGCCCCAGGACTGCGGCGATAACCAGCGTTGCCAACTTTGACAATCGATTCATACGAGACTCCTTGTTGTGAATCAGTGTTTATGT
>JBICHS010000589.1:0-5305 GCA_043101135.1 Phycisphaeraceae bacterium JB051 | reverse complement strand
AGGACATGTGCTTTCATCAATCATTGCCTCTCTGCGATTGTTGATGAGGTGGACCGTGGCATTATTTTGCTAAACATTGAACCGACTGACGACAGATTAGCTCTGGTTTTGCAGTGGTTTTGTTTGTGCTTTGACCTTTGGGAAGATCACCGAGTTGTTCGAGCAACATGTGGGCGGCTTGCTGCCCCATCTCTGCAAGGGGCATTGAGACGGTGGTCAACGGTGGGATGGCAAGTTGCGCATCACGTGTGTTGTTAAATGTGACAATGCTCAAATCGTCGGGCACTTTTACACCTTGAAGCCAGAAGGCCTGAAGCAGTTCCACCGCACTGTCACTGTTGTAAACCAGTAACGCGGTGGGGGGCTGATCCATTTGTTTGTAATGCTCCACCAGTTCGTTGGCAGCGGCCGTCTCCCAGACATTGATGTGTCTGGCAGCACGTTTCTTTTTCATGAAGTCGCGGTACGTGTCTTCACGAATTTGAACGCTGGCATGGTAGGGTTTGCGCGTGCCATGGACATAAGCAATGCGCTTGTGCCCTTGATCAAAGAGATGCTTCATCGCCAGCTTGGTGCCCATTTGATCATCGGGCGATATGTTGGGGTGAGGCATGTCTGAGGCCACATTGACCAGGACAACCGCGCCGCGTGTCTGGGATAAGGCGTTGGTGAGAACCGTGCCACAACTGCCCAGGACGACACAGCCATCAAGCCTGCCGTCGAGTAATGATTCAGGTGATGCGCCTTGACGGACGGGCATGAAAATCAGGTGATAGTTGTAAGGTTGAATCTCCTGCATCAAGGCTTTGAGCATGGCTTCGTAGAGCATGAGATTGCTCATGAAGGGGAGCTCTTCCTGATAGATCAAGCCGATGTTATGCGAGCGCCCACCGCAGACCAATGCCTTGGCTTGCCAGTTGGCTTGATAACCAAGTTGCTTGGCGACAGCTTGGACCTGCTGACGGGTCTTGGGTGAGAAGGGCTCTTTCCCATCGTGATCCTTGAGGATGCGACTGACCGTTGCTTTGGAGCATCCGCAACTTTTGGCGACGTCTGCAAGTGTCGCTCTGGTGATGGGTTGGGCTTGTGTCATGGCAAATTAAACCGATTTAAATATTGATTAAACCGGTTTAATAGTATCCATGAGAGATGCCAAGTCAACTTGTGCGCATAAGAATATTGTCTTGATGATGCTCAGTGGTCATCACCCATTCACAGTATGTTGTGATTTGGATAGCGATTGGTTTAGGTGGTGTAGTCGGCGTTGATGGTGATGTATTCACGCGACAGATCGCAGCCAAGCCACTCGGACTCACCTTTGCCCAGGTTGAGATTCACCGAGAGGACAACCTCTTTGGTCTTCATGTGTTTTTCGACTTTGGTCAGTTGGGCTTTGGTGAGTTGGGTGGGTTGACCGCCTTTGCAAAGCAGTGTCCCGCCGATGGCAATGTCGAGTTTTTCAGGTTTGACTTTGGCACCACTGCGACCCACTGCCATGACAAGTCTGCCCCAGTTGGGATCGCAACCGTGGACCGCGGTTTTGACCAATGGTGAGTTGGCGATGGTTTTGCCGATGAGGTTGGCATCTTTGAGTGATGCGGCGCCGGCGACTTGTGCACGGTACACGCGGGTTGCACCTTCGCCATCTTTGACGATTTGGTAGGCCAGATCTTTACAGAGTTGCGTGAGGGCTTCTTCGAAAAGATCAAGGTTCTTGCCGGGCTTGTTGATGATGCGATTGCCTGCTTGACCGTTTGCAAGAATCATTACCGAGTCACTGGTGGAGGTGTCTTCATCAACGGAGATACGGTTGTAGCTGATGTCAGCAACGCGCTTGAGAACCTGCTTGAGGAGTTTGGCTTCGATGGCAATATCAGTGGTGATGAAGCTGAGCATCGTTGCCATATTCGGGGCGATCATACCCGAGCCTTTGGCAATGCCACCGATGTGAACCGTCTTGGTACCAATTTTGAAATAGACATGGGCAGTCTTGGGCACCAAATCGGTGGTGAGGATGGCCTTGGCGGTTGCGGCGTCGGCCTGGGGGCCACGTTTGAGTTTGGGAGCCAGTTGTTCGATGCCCGCTTCGATTTTATCCATGGGGAGCATGTGGCCGATGACCCCGGTTGAGCAGACCAGCACGTCCGCCGGATCGATGCCTAAATGTTGACCGGTTTGCAGGCACATGGTCAAAGCGTCAGCAATGCCTTGCTGGCCTGTACAAACATTTGAACAGCCCGAATTACACACAATTGCCTGTGCGGTTCCATTGGCAACATGCTTTTTGGAGACGACGACCGGCGCGCCTGGCATCTTATTTGTTGTAAAGACGCCAGCGGCGGTGGCGGGGGTGTCCGAAGTGATGATCACCAGGTCGGGTTTTCCCGACGCCTTGATGCCACAGGTCAAACCGCCTGCACGGAAACCCTTAGCAGCAGTAATGTTGGAAGATTTAGCCATGTGTTACTCAAATTCTCACAATTTGGGGAGATAATAGGCCTGCAAAACAATGTTAATTATGGTACAATTACTCTTTTGATGGCAGTTCGGCCTCTTTACGGAGGCAGGAATGCTCTCAGAAGTATAACAACCCGTCATGGGCATTGCAGTGTTTGCCTGCCCAGGATAAATAGTCAACCGCTTCTTCGAGAAGCTCTAGCAAAAGGAATTTGAGCCATGCTCATGTCGTCCAAACCCATGTTCGATCTCGCCTACGATGGCGGTTTCGGTATCGGTGCTTTCAATGTGAACAACATGGAAATCACCCAAGGCATCATCGAAGCTTGTGCAGCTGAGAAGAGCCCCTGTATCCTTCAGATCTCCAAGGGTGCCCGTTCTTACGCCAACATGCGCTTCCTCCGCAAGATCATCGAAGCTTGCGTCGAAGAGTATCCCGAAGTTCCGATCTGTATCCACCTTGACCACGGTGACACCGTTGACCTGGTTCAGCAGTGCATCGACGACGGCTTCACCTCCGTCATGATCGATGGTTCGCATCACGAATACGAAGAAAACGTTGCCCTGTCCAAGGCTGCAACCGACGTGGCTCACGCAGCTGGTGTCGTTGTTGAAGCTGAACTGGGTATGCTCGGCGGTATCGAAGAAGACGTCGTCGGTCTTGACGCTGCTGAATACGAAAAGAACGTTGAGCAGTTCCTCACCGATCCTGCACAGGCTGCTGACTTTGCCAAGCGTACCGGCATCGACAGCCTTGCCGTCGCCATCGGTACCAGCCACGGTGCCTTCAAGTTCACCTCCGAAGCCAAGCTGGCCTTCGATCGCGTTGAAGAAATCATGAAGACCTGCCCCGGTCTTCCCCTGGTTATGCACGGCTCAAGCTCCGTTCCCCAGGAATTCATCGACCTGATCAACCAGTACGGTGGCAACATGCCCAACGCCAAGGGGGTTCCCGAAGATCAGATCGCCATGGCCGTCCGCAAGTACGGTGTGTGCAAAGTCAACATCGACACCGACCTTCGTCTTGCCCTGACCGCCAAGATCCGCGAAGTCTTCGCCACCAACCCGGCTGAATTTGACCCCCGCAAGTATCTTGCTCCGGGCCGTGAAGCCATCGTCTCGATGGTCAAGCGCAAGCTGGACATGCTTAACTCCGCTGGCAAGGCTGCTGAAGTCATCGCCAAGTGGGAAGCCGATGGCAAGACCATGCCTGCTTACTACAGCAAGTGCTGCTGCGGCTAATTCAATGCTTGCATGCCAGTCTGAAACCATCACTGAGTTCGCGTGATCATTCAGACGCAAAATACAAAAGCCCTCAATCGTCATCAGGCGGTTGAGGGCTTTTTTTATTGCCTTTCGATCTGGCATCTGTTCTCAATTTTAGACCGATCATCCATGTGCTTTTTGGTTGATGCACAGTGAATGCTGATTGGGGATGATGTCAGGGTAAAAGTTTAAAACCTGTGTTTGGGATAAGTCAAAATGCGCCTTTTGGTGGGAGGGATTGGTGACTAGGGACCAGGGGTGTTCATGGAACATTTTGCCCTGTTTTTCTGCCTTTTGATCTTTTCCCTGGTCCCTTTTCTGCTCTTGTGTGATCAAAAAACCTTATCCAAAACTCAGGTTTATCAGTATCATCACCACACATCCCATTGCTAAAATCCGCGTGTTGTTGTTATGCTGTTACGCTTCGTATTCCCGCATCGACTGATGGACGGCCTGGCTTTTGCGGTTCATCCTCGCTCACCAGTTCCCTGTTGGAATGATCACACATGCCCGCTTTGCGTTGGCGTGTGCTGTGTTCTTTGTCATTTTGGAAACAGGTGAGTGAACTCACCGGGACGGTGTTTGATGTTCAAACCCAAGCTCTTTACCGCGCTGAAGGGATATTCCCTGAGCACGTTTGGTTCGGATTGTTTTGCTGGCATGACAGTCGGTGTGGTGGCGCTACCGCTGGCGATGGCCTTTGCGATAGCCAGTGGGGTTGGCCCTGAGCGTGGACTTTACACTGCCATCGTCGCGGGGTTTCTGATCTCGCTACTCGGTGGCAGTCGCGTGCAGATCGGCGGGCCCACCGGCGCGTTCATCGTCCTGGTTTCGGCTATCGTCTCGGAGCATGGCTACGAAGGTCTGGTGCTCTGCACGCTCATGGCAGGCATCATGCTTATCATCATGGGCTTTGCACGCATGGGGGCGTTGATCAAGTTCATCCCGTTTCCCGTTACCACTGGTTTTACCACCGGCATCGCAGTCGTCATCTTCTCGACCCAAATCAAAGACTTCCTGGGCTTGAATATGGCGCATGTGCCTTCAGAGTTTCTTGCCAAGTGGGGGGCATACTTCCAACACATCAAAACCCTCGACCCTGCGACCACAGGCATCGGCATACTCACGATTGTCACCATCGTTCTCACACGCAAGCTCTTTCCCAAAATCCCTGCAATGCTCATGGGCATGATCGTTGCAACCGCCGTCGCTTCATTGTTCCATTTGGATGTCCAAACCATTGGGTCACGGTTTGGTGATTTGCCCAGCACGTTACCCAAGCCGGACATCTCGCTTATCGACTGGGGTCGCATGCGCGAATTGATCTCACCAGCATTCACCGTTGCAATGCTTGCTGCGATTGAATCCCTGCTTTCAGCCACCGTGGCAGACGGCATGACCGGCGGTCGTCATCGCTCCAACACTGAACTCATCGCCCAAGGCATTGCCAACATCGGTTCCTCGATCTTCGGCGGGATTCCTGCAACCGGTGCCATCGCACGCACCGCAACCAATATCAAGTCCGGCGGCAAGACGCCTGTTGCGGGCATGATCCATGCGGTGACCTTGATAGATCGGAAGA
>JBICHS010000588.1:0-2608 GCA_043101135.1 Phycisphaeraceae bacterium JB051 | reverse complement strand
TTCCAGAGTTTCTCGGTAAATTGGATTGGGTTCGAATTGGTAGATGTCGGCCTTTGGGAATCGTTTGGCAAAACGCTCGCTGACACGTCCATCACTGGCCCCGGCATCGACGATTCCTGTGATATCCTGACCATCAAGGAGCTTGGAGATTGTCCTGTAAGGATCATCCAGTGTGTAAAGATTACCTTTGCCGCGGTAAAGCGTATGACGAAGAAACTCGCGGAACAATTTAGCCATTGAATTGACTCTTGTTTATTCAAATGATTTCATGAGGTGTATGCGACTTTGCATCCCACAAAGTCGTATGGAGTATACTACCACGCTATGGATATGACCAACCATGCAATGACGATGCCGCAGCTAAAAATAGCGGCTGTCACGCGAAAACCTGGCTCCGCGAGTTTTCAGCAACGCGTGCTTGCATATCTGCCATTGTTGAAACAAAGGGGCATTGACGTGAGCCCCATCACACTCCCCAAAGGCTATATCCGCCAATACCGCTTGCTTTCCCAGCTCAAGCAATTTGACGCCATCTGGTGGCATCGGCATCTGATTACCTTCCCGCATCTAGGCCGCCTGCGGAAAATGTCCCGGCGACTGGTCTTCGACTTTGATGATCCGGTTTACTACTCATCAAAAAACGCGGGTTCCAACTCACAATCCAGGCAGTACCGTTTTTCCAAGTTGCTCAAACAATGTGATGCGACATTGCCTGCCAGCCGATACCTGCAAGCACTCGCTGATCCGTTCTGCAGTATGAGCCCGATTTTCCCCATGGCCATTGACATGCCATCGGATGTGTGCCCGCAGAGAAATGAAAAGGGGGAAGTTGAACTACTGTGGCTTGGTTCAAGCTCAACCCAGATTTACCTTCAACAAATACGACCGGCGCTTGAATCGCTGGGCCAAACCCATCCGAATATCAAAATGCGACTGGTTGCACACGAGCCAATGGCGTTTGGCAATCTCACGGTTGATTTCCGCAGGTGGTCAGAGCAGCAACAGGAACAGGCATTGCGCGAATGCCACATTGGCTTATGCCCGATGCCTGACACCACATGGACACGCGGCAAATGCCCCTTCAAAGTGATTCAATACATGGCCTATGGCATGCCCTGGGTCGGTGATAAGGTCGGGGAGAATGTCACCTCTGCAAGCGGTTCAGATGGACTGGCAACAGGACTTTGTGTGGATTCAATCGCAGGATGGATTGATGCCATCCAAACCCTGGCTGCAGACTGCCCAAAACGTCAATCCATGGGACAGGCTGGTATTGAATATGTCAGAAAACAGCATGATCGCATGAAATTGGCAGAGGTGCTGGCTGAATTCTGGCGTGAGCTTGTACAGTGAAACATGCCTTAACCAACCAACCAGATCAGCCAGATGTCAGTCTGGTGAATCGTTGATTTTCAAGGTCGTGTCATAGCATGCATCCGCCATGGTCTGTGAAGCATATCGCATGAACAAATCAAGATCGCCTGTTGTGAAATACTTACGCCAACCACCGCTGCGACCGCCGACAGCTTTTTGAAAGGTTCTGCCACGACGTTTGGCACCGACCTGGAAGAGCTTATTCATGTTCGCAAGATTAGCACGTTCGATACCCTGGTTGATCTGTTGATCACTTACGCTCATGCCGATGTGCTCAAACACACGCTTAACCACCGCATGCATATCCTCAAGCATTTGCTCATAACGGATCTCCAGGACATTGGGGTGATCCAGATGGGGCAGCCAACTGGCAACATGATGATGCCATGAACCGAAACGATATTTTTCAGTGATGACGTTTTTTAAAAAGTCAGAAAAAGGCATGTCCACGTGTTTCATCTGCATGCGATAGTTGTACAGCGAAACGGTGGCATCACGACCATCGCGAATGATGTAAACGACCTTGCCTTTGAGCATGTAGGGCAGGTATCCATCGTGGGACTTGAGCAGTCGATGGGATTGACCTTCAAAGCGTTTTAAGGTTGTCCGCCGATTAAAACTTTCATCCATCATCGGCATCCACTGATCCAGATCGGGGACCTGTTCAGGTGCATCGGGATGCAATGCGTAGTACATCACACATCGGAGCCACGTATTGCCGGACCTGGGCCATGAACAGATAAAGGCATCGGTGGGTTGAACGTCAAAACGCGGGATCTGCATTTTGATGTGCAGCAACTGATCAACAAATTTAATAAGGGTTCTTCGCAAAACTGGCGGGTTTTCTTGCTAAGGTTTTGTTTCATGAGGTTAGGTGGGTTCATTATGCAAGTGTGAATTGAATCCTGCAAACAAAAAACAACCCCGTGCTTCAGAGGAAACACGGGGTTGGTATCAGGATCAATTGTCAGGCAAGGTTATTCCTTGACTTCGTATTCGGCGTCGATGACATCGTCATCCTTGCCAGCGTCTTGAGCACCGGCACCGGCTGCACCACCTGCGGCACCACCAGCAGCCTGCTGCTCAGCTGCCATCTTTTCGTAGACGGCTTTACCCAGTTCCTGAGACACTTCACCGAGCTTGGTGATCGCATCCTGGATGGCCTGGGCGTCTTCGCCCTTGACCTTTTCTTCAAGATCAGCCGCTGCGTCTTCGATCTGCTTCTTGACGTCTT
>JBICHS010000587.1:0-7156 GCA_043101135.1 Phycisphaeraceae bacterium JB051 | reverse complement strand
TCAAGACCGGTGAAAACCTTGGCAAGCTCGGGATCAAATTGTGTCCCGGCACAGCGTTCGATTTCAGCCATGACGTCTTCATGCTTCAAGGCGCGGCGGTAGGTGCGGTTGGTACTCATCGCATCAAAGGCATCAGCCAATCCAATCACGCGGCCGAACAACGGGATGTCGTTGCCTGCAAGACCGTGTGGGTAACCGTTGCCATCCCAGCGTTCGTGGTGATACAACACACCGGGAATCAGGTCGTGCATCTGACGGATATCCTGCAAAATCTTCGCGCCGATTTCCGGATGCTGCTTGATGAGTTCAAATTCTTCAAACGTCAAACGACCGGGCTTGCAAAGCACCGACTCAGGCACACCAATCTTGCCAACGTCGTGAACCAGGCCCGAAACGTAAATGCGTTCACAGGTAAAGTCATCCAGTCCCGCAGCCTTGGCAAGACTCCGCGACATCAAGGCGACACGCTCAGAGTGACCATGCGTATAGCTGTCCTTGGCGTCGATGCTGCTGGTCAAGGCATGCAGCGTACCCAGGAACATGCTCTGCATGTCTTCGTAAAGCATCGCGTTCTGCAGGAAGATCGACATCGTGCTTGCAAGCGAGCTGCAGAGCTTGGAGTCGATACTGCTGATGTGCGAATCATCGAGTTTGTCGGCACCGAAGATCAAGCCAAACGGCACACCTTCGCGAACCAGAGGCACCACCAACAGGTGATGAGCCAACTCATCAAGGCCGGGAATATTCAGGCGACTTAAATCATCAAGAACCACCGGCTCAGTGATCTGACCGAGTTCTTCAATGAGTTGTAATCCAATCTGTTTCAAGGCACGCTTGCCAGTGGGCATCTGACCGGCATTGAACACCTGTCCTGAAAGCAGGCAGATATTATCCTGGTGATCCGCAATCTGAAGCACCATCCAACGCAGGCCCACGACCTGTTGCAATTCATAACAGGCATTGTCCAGGAAACTGTCAGGCGTCTGGTTGACCATCATATTGGAACTGAGCTTATACATGAGGCTCAGTTCTTCATAGCTCTCAGCCAGGTGCTGACTCATGGCCTGGAGTTCAGCCACACGGCGATCCAGTTCCACGGAGTCCTGCTTCATCCAGCCAAGACTCAACGCCAAACGCTTGATCTCCGTCGGAGACAGCAGCGTTCTGCGATCGACCTGCTGCAGGGCAGCGGTCATGTCCAGCTGTTGTTGATCACAAAGTAAGTGCATGTGTTCAGAATCAAGCAGATCCTGACCACAGAGTATGGCCACGGGAATTTGTGTTTCGGCAGCAGACTGCGACCGACGGCGCCGTTGAGACGGCAGTGGCACGAAATAAACGCCGGGCCAAACCTGTACCGGTTCACCCGCACGTTCGGCAAGCTGTTCAAAGAGTCGGCAAACCGTCGAACGAAAAGCCGGCGCGCCAAGGATCATCCGCTCGATGGGACGCAAATCACAAACAGGCGCACAGTGCCCGTTGGAACTGACAAGGCATGCAGAAATCTGCAGCGCAGTCAGGCGCTCGATCAATCGATCAGTGAAGATCGGAATCTGGATGGGACGCATGGTTCGGGTCACGGCGTTGTAGTCACTCCGGAATCAATATCCAATAACTTCTCAACACGACTTAAAACTTCGCGTGGACTAAACGGCTTGCTGAGCACGTCCACGATATTCGTCTGACGAATCTGGTCATCGTCCAGACCAAAGCCACGGGCGGTGAGCATCAGGGCAGGCGTATGTGCCGTCTGTTCATGCTGCTTCATCTGAATGCACAGATCCAAGCCTGTCATGATCGGCATCTGAAAATCGGTGATCAGCACGTCGGGCATTTCATCCAATGCCAACTCCAATGCTTCCTCACCATCTTCAGCAGTGATGACGTCATACCCCGCACGCGTGAGCTTCAAACTCACCACGTGAAGAATGTGTGTCTCGTCATCAACTACCAGAATGAGCGGTTTTTCTCGCTTCATCGACTTTCTCACCTCACCTATCGGACGCCAATCGCGCAAAGCGCACATCCGTCCTACAGTATGTTGTCGGCCATGGGAAGGCTGTACATAAACGTACTTCCAACATTGACCTCACTTTGTACTTGTATTTGTCCGTTGTGTACCGTTTCTATGATGTGTTTGACTAAATTCAGTCCCAGGCCGGTCCCCTTGGCAATCTTTTTGTGACCGATAACCCGGTAGAATTTGTTGAACACATGAGCCAATGCCTCCTCGGGAATACCAATGCCTGAGTCCTTGACGTAGACGTTGATATTGCGTTTGGATTCATCCACTTTGACGCCCACTTCGACGGTCCCGCCGTTGAGCGTGTACTTGATGGCATTGCCCACCAGGTTCAAGGTCGCCTGCCAGATCATGTCGCGATCAGCGATAATCTGGTACACCGGCGCGATGTTCTCAAACACCAGCTTGATGTCCTTGGCGCGAGCCTGGGGCTGCATCACATCCATCACCTCGGAGATCAACGGGCCGATGGCAACGTACTCACGCTGTACCTTCACCACGCCGGACTCGATGCGACTGATGTTGAGGATATTGTCAATCAAACGCTGCAGACGATTGGTTTCGCCTTGAATGATGTTGTAAAACTCGGCACGGGTTTCCTCGTCACCGGCTTCACCATCAATGAGCATCTCCATGTATGCCTTGATGCTCGACAGCGGCGTCTTGAGTTCATGCGAAACATTGGACACAAAATCGCTTTTCATCTCAGCGATCTGTTTTTCCTTGGTCACATCACGCAACACGGTCACGACACCTTCGGCATTGGCATGATGATCATCAGCCTCGTGGTGCTTGTTCATGTTGGTGAGGGTGACATCGTAAATCGCCTTGCCACCACCATTGTCAAAGTAATACTCTGAATGGCGCGGATGTCGCTGCATGGCAGATTCGCGGGTGTCCTTGATCATGTCGACCAGATTTTTCTCACGGACCACCCGGTCAATCGGGCGATGCAAAGCTTCATCGAGCTCAAAACCAAGTACACGGGCAGCGGTCGCATTGGCCAAAGCAACTTCGTTAAACGAGTCGGTGACGACCACGGCATCTTCAATGGAGTCGAGAATGGCCAGGGCATGCTGACGTTCGGCTTCTGCCATCCGCAAGTGCAGTTCCAGCTCACGTCGCTTGGCGGTGAGCACTTCAATGCGATCGTGATATTTCATCCCAAGACGGTTGACGGCCTGGACGACTTCATCAAGACCCATTGCCAACCCGGGCAGCGCGGGGACGGCATCGGACGATGCCATCGAATCAATGTGAGCGGTGAGGCGTTTGACTTCGGTTTGATAGCGGCTCATCCAAATGGCGTGAGACAAACCGATGACCACACCCACCGAAGCGGCGACGGCAAAGAGCTCGGCACTACTGCCACGAGCGAGAATCAAACCCGAACCCTGGGCGTACAACAGGAACACACCCACGAAGGTGCCACTGAATAGCATCACCCCCAAGCTGGCCCATTTTCCTGTTAGTAAACGCTCCATGGCGAATCCTCTTAACGTTTGAATCTGTCAAAAACACCTTGTTTTACGGGGTCACCTGAGCCAGACGCTCAAGCAACTGACGGGCACGTGGGTCCTGGGGCTGACGACGTAGCGCTTCGGCGTAGGCCTGTGCAGCGGCTTCAAGCCTGCCACTTTGCTGCAGACTCAAACCCAGCAGGATCGCCGGTTCACTGGACTGTGGCATCAATGCCATCGCGCGATTGAACATCGCAGCAGCACGGCCGTGATCGTTACGCTGGTGGTAACACAAACCCGCAAGCAGGAAACCTTCATGCTGATCCGGTGCCAGATTTTGTAATCGGTTGGCAACACGCATCGCGGTCACCAGGTCCTGCTGCTTCATGGCAACATCACCCAGCCCCACCCACGCAGCCACGTCATGAGCATTGTCCTGACGCATCGCTTCGTAGAGCTTGCGGGCCTTGGCCAATTGACCACTGCGGATGTAGCAGTTGGCCAATGTCTGTTTGAGATCATCACGGGAAGCAAAGCTGTCATTGACCAGCAACTGCTCATAAACACCAATCGCTTCAGCGAATCGCTCAGCGAGCATCAACGTGTTGGCAAGCTGTTCAATGGTGGTAAACGACTCGGGATCAAGCAGCACAGCCTGACGGTAGTAGGTGATCGCCTTGTCATAGTCCTGAAGCATGCGGTAAATGTCAGCCACAGCAACACGAATGCCAGCGTTCTGATCAAAGTAATCCACACGCCCAAGCAGACGATCCAATGCAGCCTGATTCTGCTTTAATGCCAGATCCATCTCTGCTGCAGCAAGCAGGTAGGCAACGTTATCTGCTTCAAGTTCACCAGCTTTGATGTAGTAATCACGGGCCAGATCATAGTTCTGCCAACGCTGTTGGATGACGCCCTGGTAATAGGGAATCTCGCTGAGCTTTTCGCTTAAGCTCCATGCCAATTCCAACTGGCGGAAGGAGCGTTCGAGTAAGCCTTTTTCCATGCTGATGCGAGCAGCAAGTAAGTGCAGCTTCGCGTTGGACGGATCGTAGTTGATCGCATCATCAAGTGTCTTGCTTGATTGTTGCAAGTCACCTGCATCAAACTGACGCTGAGCAGCCTGAAGCAATAAACCACCACGGGCATCCTTCCAACGCTGTTCGGCGCTGGCGACATTCTTTTGATGGTTGGTCGGGCCTGAAGCACAGCCGATCACCACCAGGCTCACGCCCAGCAGCAGCGTCGTGCTTAAACACCGTGTTGCCCATTTGTGATTGTTCTTGCTGTTCATGGAAGCTTCTCTTTTCATTTCCAATGTCGCGTCTTTTGCATCACGTTTGATCACCTGGCGTCATCAGGCTTTATTCAACGGGAACTGAAGCAGTCTGATTCACGGTCTTTTGCATCGGCTTCTGTTCAGCTTCCTGCTTCACGTTCACATCAACGATCATGTCAATGGGCTGAAGCTGTTTCTCAATCAATTGCTTGGAGAAATCATCGAGGTAGAACTGGTTGGCCGGGGCATCAAGCTTGTTGAGAATTTTGGCTTTGAGTGTGCGGGCCTGGTGGTAAGTCGAATCCAGACGCAATGCCATTTCGATGTACATCAGAGCACGACGCTGATCACCAGCTTTGTAACTGGCCATCGCATTACGCATGTGATCCGAAACCATCTTGGTGCGTGAGAACGGGAGCAAGCCCTGACGTGATCCGAACTGAGCTGTGCGGACATTGTCCTGCATCTTTTCACCTTCAGCGTACAGTGAATCATCACGCACGATTGTCGGCGTTACCAGGAAGATCGTCTCCGTGCGACTGACACTGTCAGCCTGATCACGGAAGGCAGCACCGAGCACCGGCACATCACCGAGAAACGGCGTCTGCTGACGGGTGACGGAGTTTTCCTCGCGGATCAGACCGCCAAGCACAACCGTGTTGCCGTTGCGGACGATCACGTTGGTGATCATGCTCTGCTCGTCTTTGTCGATACCTTGCGTTTCACCCAGGTCCACACGCTGACCGCTGGAGATTTCAGGTTTGAGTTCCATGCGGATGAAGTTGTCGGAGCTGATGAACGGGCGGATACGCAGCTTGGTACCCGAGTCCACCGTTTCGACACTGGTGCTAGTGGTGGTGTCCACCGTCTTGGTGATGAGCACGGCCTGGGCGAGTGTGTCACGGACTTCAGCACGTTGACGATTGAGGACAAGCAACTTGGGGTTGGCAACCACCGTGGTGTCCACGACTTTATCCAGTGCATGGATAAAGGCAGCAACACCATCGCGGACAAAACCGACCTGCGTGCCACCGGACGATGCGATGTTGCCTGAGTTACCAAAACTCGTCTGCACCGCGGTCGCCGAACCGGTGATGGTCTGGGTGACCATGTCATTGATCACGCTGATGGGGTTGGTGGCTTCGGCTAATGTCATATCTGCAACAGCCGTGATATCCACGCCAAAGGCATTGTCTTCATTGAGTGTTGCCCGCAGGATGGTTGATTCGATGAGCACCTGCTCAGGACGACGATCCAATTCTTCGAGCACCTTGCAAGCTTCATCCACCGTGGTTTTGTTATCACGGATGACGATGGTTTCATAGTGTGCATAGGAGTTGGCACCACCGTCGGACTCTTCAGCTTCAAAGCCGTCTTCGACCTTGGAGTTGTAGGCAACCTTACCTGCAGCCGAGAGCAATGGTTCGACGACGATCTTGGCATCATCTGCTGTGATGTAGTTAAGGCGGACAATGCGTGTAATGAGCTTACTTCGAGCTTCATCTGAAGCCTTGAGTTCATCGTTGGTGTACACGTGAATGAAGTTACCATCTTCGCGATAGGCCAGTCCGTAAGGCTTAAGCAGGCCATCGAGCACTTCATACAAGTCCGCGCCATAGACACGACCGGAAACCGTGCCCGAGACACCGGGGCTTGGGATGATGTTTCGCTGCGACTGCAGGCTTAACAGGTTGAGGACCTGTGTGATATCCTGATCCCGTAGATCAAGATCAATGAGCCCCTGCCCAGAGACAGCGACATTCTCGGTGGTAACCGGCTCTGTCTCGGGGGTCAGTTCAAACAGGTTCTTGGCCGTGTTGGTGGGGGTGTCGGTCTGAGCGTTGATGTTGGCAACGGTCAAACTCAGCATGCCCACGAAACAGGCGGTTTTGATAATGGTGCGATTTAAAGACATCTTTTAATCTCCCTGGAGTCATTGCAGTACAAGCAACTCCGACTTCTCTCTCTTATTTCATCCTTAAGGAAACCAGCCGGCCGTTGAACTCCAGAATGACCTGGCGATTGCGTACTTCTTTGAGAACCATTCCTTCGAAGGTCTGGCCCACCTGCACGATCCGGCCGTTGATCACAGCTGCGGGGCGTGCTCCCATGACAGTGGATTGAAGCTTGATCCGGCCGATCATTGCCTGCAGCTGCTGTTCCACAGCATCGGGTTGCGGCCCATCATTTTTGACGGTGTCGGAAACTTCCTGCCTGGCTTTGGGTTCTTCTTGCATGGGATAGTCTGTAAAATCCACTGCAAACAGATCCCGTTGGCTGACGGTGGGAATGTCCACCTCCACGATCGGCTTATCGGGGTTGACCACTTTGCGGCGAAGTGCATCGGTCGACGGTGTTGTCGACGCAGGCGTTGCCGCAGCGGATGCCGCCGGT
>JBICHS010000586.1:0-7955 GCA_043101135.1 Phycisphaeraceae bacterium JB051 | reverse complement strand
CGGTCTTCAAACACGAGGCCTGCATGTTTGGCGGAGCTGTCAAGGGTCAGATCGATCACGCCATCGTCCTGCTTCACTGTCAGAACGTTGTCGGCTGTGAGTTTGGTGGTGGGTTCCCATTTGTGCGTTAACTGCAAGCCTGACGTACGGAACT
Source organism: Phycisphaeraceae bacterium JB051 (assembly GCA_043101135.1). Lineage (GTDB taxonomy): Bacteria > Planctomycetota > Phycisphaerae > Phycisphaerales > Phycisphaeraceae > UBA7800. The sequence goes on along the minus strand of JBICHS010000586.1, from coordinate 7,801 downwards.
GACGTGGCGCGGAGATGGCAAATGCTTTGAATGTCGTTGGCTGTTTGTTGTCATACAACCAGAACTTGGGCCGAAAAAAGCGTGTCTTTTTGACGATGTCAGCAGGGACATGATCGTTGACGGTTAACGTCTGTTTACCAGCTTTAAAGTCTGAGGCTTTGAGGATATCACTTGCAGAGATGAAGCGGCCACGCGAGGTGAACCATTCAATCTGCATGCCGACCTGGCCGTTGTCGCATTGAATCTCAAACGTGGTGTTGTCGTTAAGCGGGTATTGGTTTTGTGTGGTCAGCCAACTGTTACTGACGCCGTCAAGCTTGGCGATGACGGTCTTGCCCTCAACCGTGCAGGTGACATGCTCGGAGGTCTGGAACGTGACTTGGTCCGGCGAGACTTCCAGTACGCGTTGGCCCAGTTGAGCATGGGCAAAGGTGGTGAGGGTCAACAATAAAACGGTGATGATACGTGCGGTGGCAAAGGACATGGTTTTGATCCTTGTTTCAAGGCGAAAAAGAATGGTGATGCAAACAAACTTACGGGGCATAGAGGTTGTAATCCATGGTGCCCAGGCGATTGGAGCCAACGTGGCCGTCCATGAAGACGGTGTTCTTGGCTTCGTTGTGTCGGAAGGCAGGCGAGACACCGATGCCGTTCCATTCATTGCCACTGCGGATGGCATAGTCCGTGGAGAATTTGGCTGAGCCAATGTAGTAGCCCAGCTCACTGATGAGCATGATTTTTGAGCTGTGGACTTTTCGTTCGGTGGTCTGGCTGTCAGGCTGGACGGTATAAATTTCAGCAGCGCCCCATTGCTTGAAGGGTGTCATTTTAAAGACACTGATAACCGAGCCCGAGGTTGCAGCCAGCAGTCTGAACGAGTTTTGTGCATAGGATTTGTGGTCATCACCAAGTTTCTGCCAGGACGGGCAGGCCAGCACGCCGGTGTCCCCGGTCTTGATGAAGGTGTCCCAGTTGCTGGGCTTTTCACTGTCCAGGCCGATGTAGGGGCGTAGCGTCATGTACCAGCGACCGGAGTGGTATTCATAGTCCGCCACACCGTTATCAAAGGCAGGCGTGGTGAACCAATCAAAGTCGTTGCTGTATGCAAACTCACCGTAACCGATTTGCCTCAGATTCGTGCTGCATTGAATCCCACGCGCCGATTCACGGGCATTGGCCAATGCGGGCAGGAGAATGCCGATGAGCAATGAGATGATCGAAATCACCACCAGTAACTCGATGAGTGTGAAAGCTGAAGTCCCCCGAAAACACCAGCGTGGTTGGATGGTTTTGTGTGCGTTTGTCATGGAGTGAACCTCATCGTCGGTTGGCAACTGAGTCGCGTTGGATCAGTTGCGAAGGGAGTGTGATGTCCGTGATACCGTTTGTTTTGACATCCGTGTCACAGTGTTTGGTGATGTGCTCGACCGCCAGTTGGGCCAACTCATCCAAAGGTTGTTTGATGGTGGTTTGTGGCGGTGATAGATATTGATAAATCGGCAGGTCTTCGAGGCTGATGGTTGAGACATCCTTGCCGATCTTGAGTTTCAGGACATTACTGAGAATGTGGATGACTTCCAGAGCGCAGTCTTCGCTGAAGTTGAGCAGGGCAGTGATCCCGTTGCGATGCCAGCGGTTGAGCGTGTCATACACCGGCTGTTCATTGGTGGCAGCAATGAACAGCCGGTCCACGGTGATACCTGCGTTTTGCATGGCCTGCTTGAAGCCTGCGATACGTTGTGCTGCGCCCCATTCATCACGCTGAATCACCAGCAGGCCGATGTTGGTGTGCCCGTTTGCCAGCAGGTGTTCGGCTGCCAAAACAGCCTGGGCATGATGGTCTGCATAGACACTGTGAATGCCATGCGCGGTCATCGGATTGTTGATCGACAGCAAGGGGAGGTTGGGGATCTGAAGCAGGTCCGTCATCCCCTGATCAAAGACCACGCCAATCACGCCACGGGCATGCGATTGAAGCACCGCCTGGTGGTGATTGTCATCAATGATCTCCACGGCATAGCCCATGTCCGCGAGCTTGCGCCAGAGTAACGTGGTCATACATGAGACATAACCCACCGGCATGGCAGGGGAATGGCGGCCGGTGAGAATCGCAATGGCCGGCCTTTCCAGACGTGGGATAAACCCAAGCTGACGCGAGGCATGGAGCACGCGACGCTGCATTTCCTCGGTCACCCCGGGCACCTGATTCATCACACGCGAAACCGTACCCAGTGACACGTTTGCCTTATTGGCAATGTCCGTCACGGAAATGTCCGCCCGCTTGCGGGGTTGGCTGCTTGGTCGGGTCGGTGTCGTGGTCATCGTGGGGAATACTAGGGCGTGTTTCAGGCGATGTCAAAATATTTCCACTAGTAATGAAATATTTCATTGAGTGTTTTGACGGTTGTAGGATGAGGAGTTGATTGGGAATTTCGGACTCATCAAAACCGCTTGCGGTTTAGCGCTCTGTGAATCCGACGAATACCAATATCATTTCGCATCTCGCCTGACGCGCTAAACCGCAAGCGGTATATGATTCGTCCAAACCCCAAACCCCAAACCCCAAACCCCAAACCCCAAACCCCAAACCCCAAACCCCAAACCCCAAACTGCGACTTCACATCACGGTGATCCACTGAATATGACGATTTACTTTTTGATTTTCATAACCCTTGACTTCCCACGAGATAAACGGCTTGGGATCGGGTAAGATCATGGTATGCGTCACATGCCAGGTGGATTGCAATACAGCTCTGGGGCTTTGGTGCGGATGCCGCCACCGCCCCGGGTGATGGACAGCCAGACCTTGCGGCTGCGGTTGCCCTGTGATCCGAATGTACATGTGGGCCAGCAACTCGAACAAGGCCAAACCCTCGTTGATCCGCCGGATCGTCGCCAGCCGTGCATCGTCAGCCCCATGCGCAGCCGTGTCATCGGCATGCTCCACGTGCCCGATCAAGGCTACGATCTGACACTTGAACCCTTGAGCCCGACGACTTCCACACAACTCAAAGCCTCACCGCCCGGCAGTGAAAAACTCACCGACTGGGTGGATTGCCTGCGTCGCCTAGGGCAGTGGGGCGTCCATGACGGGCAAGTCGGTTTGCTGGTTCAGCTCGAAGCTGCGTTACTGCGTAAACCCCGTGAACTGATCTGCATTGCCTGCGATTCGTTCGCGCCCTACCCCTCTCAAAGCAGCCTTGCCATGAGCCATCCCGGGGAGTTGGCGATGGGGGTGGATGCGTTACGGCTGGTGCTCGGACTCAAGCAGGCGAGCATTCTCGTGGGACCTTCACGCAGTGTTTACCAGACCATGCGGATGAAGATGAATCAGGCCACCCGACTTCACCGCGTGGAGCCCAAATATCCCATCGGCCATCCGTCGGTGGTGATGCGACAGTACAGCCAATCGCGCAAGCATCTGACCATTGATGGGCATCCACTGGAACATGACGCGGTGATCATCAATGCATGGAGCGCGATCCGACTGGCACGCTGGCTGCAAACCGGTGAGCTGGATTTGATTCAGCCACTGTTTATCGGTTGGCCCCAGGCTCAGTCGCGGATGCATGCCTGCTGGGTGATGCCCGGGCAGCAGATCATGCCACTGCATAAACGACTCAAAGCGGAAATGGATAGCCCGCGCGCCAAGTTGATTTATGGTGACCCGTTATCAGGCAAAGTTGATACCAGCACCGACAGTCAGGGTAGGGCGCTTGGGCCCGTGGTCCGACATGATCAACTGCTGATGAGTCTGGTGGAAAATCCCGCACCGATCCCCGCGCAGGCGTGCATCGCCTGCGGTTGGTGCACGGAAGTCTGCCCCACGGCATTGCAACCGGCGGGGCTGTTTGAAATGATCGTGGAAGAACCGGAAAATCACATCATCAATGACGAATTGCTCTGGTGTATTGACTGTGGCCTGTGTTCGCATGTCTGCCCGTCCGCCATCCCGTTGGCACAATCCTTTCGTCAACATGTCAAGCAGCATTTGAAAGTACTTGTCCAGTGAACCAGGCCTCCGCAGATCAGAAAACACTCAAATTCAAGCCACAGAAGCAGGCCGATACCAAGCTTCCGTTGGTGAGTGGTGCCGCGTACACGCCTCCGTGGTTGGGGTTACTTCACACGCGGCGACAAGTTGACATTGCAGGCTTGATGGTGGTCATGACGTTGCTTGCCAGCAGCCTGGTTTTCTTCGGCTATGTCGCCATGACGCAGGTGCTCTTGTGCGTGGTCGCAGCCATGAGTGCTTATCTGCCAGCGATGTTGCTGATGTGGATTTTTCATCGGCGTCCACAGGTCGATAGTGTCATGCACGCCATCACCATGGCAATCCTGCTTGGGCTGTTGATGCCGATTAACAGTTTCCCCTGGCAGCACATGCTCGGTGGGACCTTGCTCGGGATTTTCTTGCCGTTTGTCGGGCGTGCTCATCGCATTCGCATGCACCCGGCGGTTCTTGCGATCATTGTCACCTGGGCGCTGCCCTTGATGATTTCCAATGTGCATGAACAGTACACCACGCGCATGCTCCACAGTGATGATAATGATGCTGCGGTTTTGCGGCCTGATCGCGTGGTCTGGGGTGATGTTCGTAAAGCGCGTGAACAACGCAGCTATCAACCCTGGTGGCTCACCGGCGAGAATCCGTTGGTTCAATCCCGTGAACACACCATTGATGCCGACGCCATCAAACGCTCTGATCCGCATCAGACGTTTATCCGTGATCAAAAACGATTGCTTCGTTTCCCAAGAAACCTGGCGAACATGATGGCGTCCGGTGAGTTGCCGCGTATTGAAGAGTTGTTGCTCGGCTGCGTGCCGGGCATGGTCGGTGCGACCAGTCAGGGATTGATCATCCTGCTGGGTTTGTACCTGATGTACAAACGGCTGAGTTGGTGGTCGATCCCGGTGATCATCATGCTCTCGGCTTTCCTCGCGCTCATGGCGATGCCGATCATGACCATTCATGGGCAGACGACGGTCTTCTGGGTGTTGCGTTACTCCCCGCCAGCATTCGGCATTACCTATCTGGGCTATTTCTTCCTGACGTCACCGATGCTGTTAATCGCGTTTATCCTCGCACCTGCAACATGCCCGCTGACCAGTCTGGGGCGATTGGTTTACTGCATCCTCATTGGCATGTTGATTGTGTTGATTCAGTGGTTTGTGCAGATCTCCGAGTTAACGCTACTGAGCGTCCTGATCGCGGGCGTACTCAGTCGCATGTTGGACAACCTGCATTTTCGACCCGGACGCTAAGTCAAACCGCTTGCGGTTTAGCGCTCTTTGAATCGGTGATTCATTTACGACGTTATTGAATCGCGCATCACACGCTAAAACGATAGCGCTCAAGATTCGGACGAAACCCGAAATTGAAATTCACCAAGGTGTTTTGATTTTCATCGCGCGAAGGGCACACCAACTGAAGCAGGCTTCGAATAAGCCCAATGCGCCGCAGAGAAACAGCAGGACCGCTGTGATCACCCAACCGGTCGAAGGCCATGGACTGAAAAGGTACATGCACACACAGACAACAGCACCAATCAGGTTGGCAACACCCCATAACGCGCGGTATTGCTGGCCGCGTCGGTCAATGTTGCATTTCATTGGCATGTCGACTGCACTCCTTCCTTCCTGATGCTATGGTCGTGGGTGGAATCGGTCAATGACATTTTTCAGTCGGGTCGAATCTACGTGGGTGTAAACCTGTGTGGTGCGAATGTTCGAATGGCCCAGCAGTTCCTGGACGACACGCAAGTCCGCGCCGCCTGAGAGCAGGTGGGTGGCAAAGGTGTGACGAAGTGTGTGCGGATGGACATGCGTCATGCCCACACGCCGCGCATACTTGGTGACAATCTGCCAGATCACGATACGCGTCACCGGGCCACCCGTGCGTGAAAGCAGCAGACGTTCGGTGGCTTTGTCAGGACGTTCAAGCTGCGGGCGCAATTGTTGAAGGTAAACTTCCGTCGCGTCCATCGCAGGCTTGCCCAATGGGACGATGCGTTCCTTGTTACCTTTGCCGATCACACGGGCGATCTGCAGGTCAAAGTTGATCTGTCCCAGTTGCAGGTCCGCCAACTCCGTTGCGCGAAGACCACCTGCATAAAGCAGTTCCAGAATCGCGATGTCCCGCTGGTACAGCGCATCGCCAGGCTGAGGTGCTTCGAGGAGCTTACTCATCTGGTCACGATTCAGATAGTCAGGCAGGGTGCGCCATTGGCTGGGCTGCGTCAGCAGTTCACCGGCATCCACGCGAACCATTTCACGTGAGTGCATGAAACGCGTGAAGACGCGCGCCGTTGCAACGTGACGCGCGATGCTCGTTGTGGCAAGACCTTTGCCCGACAGATCCTTAAGGTGCTCGGTGAGCATTTTGTAATCCATCTGGCCCCAGTCGGTGACGCCCTGAACTTCGAGCCACTGCCACAGATCGCGCAGATCCGCAGCATAGGCGCGCAGCGTGGCTTCGGCGAAACCACATTCAATGCGGCAGTAACTGATGAATTCGCGAATTGCATTGGCCATGGCCGGCAACTCGTTGTCAGAACTCGGACGTATTTTGGCTTGTAAATTCATGATGGCGACCCACTACCCTTTTTTAGTGTTCAGGCAATTGCCCAGGCTCACGCGACCCCCCACGGTCCTGCGGGCCAATGGAAATATCGACGAATTTGCAAATCTGCCAGCGGTCTTTCAAACGCATGGGAATATCGGACCTTAATGCGTCCAACTGACAGTTATTCCCCGATAAATTCGTTTGTAAATACTGAAAAAAAAGGTTCTGGGACGTTGCGTGGGGCCTGAGGATCGAAATTCGGACAATCATGCCCGGCAGGGGTTGCCAAGCCGTTGAACTTTGCTATACTTCTGGGCTCTGTTGCATTGAGCAACGATATCAAGCAGGCGACGTAGCTCAGTTGGTAGAGCAAGGGATTCATAAGCCCTGGGTCACTGGTTCAAGTCCAGTCGTCGCCATTGAAAAAGCCCCGAACGTCAATGACGTGTTGGGGCTTTTTTTGTGTCTGATATCTTGATCTGCGTCTTTGTGGATCGAAAAGTTACTCCCAATTCAACGCTGCGATTTGGACGCCGTCATAGTTGGGGAGGATCAAGCTTGAGATGTACCATTGATTGCCGTCGTTGATCAATTCTGCAGCTGACGCTTTGAGTGTAGTCACAAGTTGGGTGTCATCGGTTCCGAAATCAGTTGGGTCTGTGCTGCAGTAGACCGCGGTTTGCATCTCACCTGACCAACCCATTTTCAGCAGGTAAAACACGTCCTGAATTTCGACGACGAAGATGGATTGGCTGGCGTAATCATGCCTGCCACAGACACCACCTGCGTGGGCGACTTTGGGTTCGGACCAGTTTTTCAGGTCTGTAGAACTGCGATGAATGACCGCGGACTGATAGGGGCCGTGGTGATAATGGGGGGTGCCGACGTAAATGTGATAGATTCCCTGATGCTTCAGTAGAAAGCCGTCTGCTGCATGGTTTGGGCCAGCGACGAGGCGGCTTTGTTTTTGGGTATTGAGGATGCGTTGGAAGGTTTTGCCATCCTGTGATTGGGCGATGCAGATTTGGCGTGTGGTGTCTGTTGGTTCAGTGGGGCCCCCCCCATAGACCAGCCAATATTGCGATGTTGATTCGCGATAGACATAGGGGGCCTGGATCACATCCGGTTGTCCCTGGTTGGGCAGACAAGCGGTGGTCCCGACACTTTCCCCACAGTCATGATCCGCCCGCCAGCAGACGCCTTGGTTTTGCCAATCCTGATCTGAAAAGGCTGTAT
>JBICHS010000585.1:0-3228 GCA_043101135.1 Phycisphaeraceae bacterium JB051 | reverse complement strand
AAGACGTGCGCGTCAGAAAGGTGTATGGCTACGGTTATACAAACGTAGATGTCACTTTCGACAGTTTTGATAAAGATGAACTATTCGATCCAGAAAAAGACAAATGGCAAGTTGCGACCAATGGCGAAATGGATCATGTCGCAGACCTTGCCTTGGTCCCATTGATTGGACTTGAGCTTGATACTGAATTCGCTCAATCACTTGCTACTGCGACCAAAGATGATTACTTACGTCAAAACTACATGCTCGACATGAGCAAAGACAACAGTTATTACATCTCTGACAATACCGATTCAGCCTATTATCATGTGAGTTTCGGCATGGGGTTGATGCAGCAGTTCGTCTATAACAGTCCCGAAAGTGACGGACTGGACAATGACGGAGATGGCCTGATAGATGATCAGGATACCGATGAGCTATTGGTCCCTGGCACCATTAACTTGAACACGGCGTCGGCAAACCTGCTAAATCAAATTCTACCCATCAGTGATACTGATGAACGCGAAGAGTTGATTGAAGCGATCATGACGCTCCGTGGTGAACCCGGTGACACTGCCAAGGACCCTGGCATTGCTTCAGTTGGGCATCTGTTTGAAATGGAAAGCAGTCAATGGGGCGTGTCATCCAATCGTTCCAGAGCAGAGCAAACACTGCGTCAACGACAACTCGGATCATTGGCTTCAACACGAAGTGATGTGTACACAGCCTACGTCGTGATCCGCGGCTATCCCTCAGGTGATTTCCGACGGGGGCCGGTTGAATCAAAGCAATTCTTTGTTGTCTATGATCGATCCAAAATCTCAAGTAAAGATAACCGCGTTAGTATTCTGGGTTATTACGAGTACGACTAAATCACCACGATCAAAACAAAAAACAACACCTTCACGAAACAGTGAAGGTGTTGTTTTTATTTTGTCTACTTGTCGTTTACACGTTGTCTTACTCGTCGATGACCACGGGCTTAACCCAAGGCATCATGGCACGAAGTTCTTTGCCAACGACTTCAACGTCGTGGGTCTTATCAAGTTCCTTCTGAGCCTTGAACCACTTAAAGCCGTTTGCATAGTCGTCACGGAAGACGCGGGCGAATTCGCCGGACTGGATATCATCCAGACACTTCTTCATGGCAGCCTTGACTTCAGGGGTGACGATCTTCGGACCGGTGTGATAATCGCCGAATTCAGCAGTGTTGCTGATCGAGTAACGCATGTAGCTCAGGCCACCGCGTTCGATGAGGTTGATGATCAGCTTGAGTTCGTGGCAAACTTCAAAGTATGCCATTTCAGGACGGTAACCGGCTTCGACGAGTGTTTCAAAACCAGCTTTGATCATGGCTGACAAACCGCCGCAGAGCACAGCCTGTTCACCGAATAGGTCGGTTTCGCATTCATCCTTGAAGCTGGTCTTCATGATACCGCTGCGACCACCGCCGACACCGATGGCCCATGCCATGGCAATGTCGAAAGCTTTGCCGTCAGCGTCCTGGTAGACAGCTGCAAGACAGGGAACGCCACCACCACGCTCAAACTCAGAGCGAACGGTGTGACCGGGGCCCTTGGGGGCAACCATGATCACGTTGACGTTTTCCGGGGGAACGATGCACTTGAAGTGCACATTAAAGCCATGGGTGAAACCGAGGGTTGCACCGGCTTTGAGATTCGGGGCGATGTCTTTTTCGTAGACGTCAGGCTGAACTTCGTCGGGAAGTGCAATGATGACAACATCAGCTTGCTTGACGGCATCAGCGACGGGAAGCGGTTCGAAGCCGTCTTCGATGGCTTTCTTGCCGTTGGCGGATTCTTTGCGGTTGGCAACGATGACGTTGACACCTGAATCGCGAAGGTTCTGGGAGTGAGCATGACCCTGAGAGCCATATCCGAGCACGGCCACGGTTTTACCCTGCAGGGGTGCCAGTGAGCCGTCTTTGTCATAAAGAGTTTCGATAGCCATTGTTTAAAGTCTCCATCGAGAGTAGTTTCAAGTCACGTAATGTACCGAGCAATCGCCTCGGGGTAAAGTCAGCCCCCCAAAGTCGGATTGGAGATTGAGACCTGGTTGGTTCAAAAGCCATGTTAATTCAGGATTATCTCAGGTTGCTTGAAGTGTTTAGAGCATGTAACAACACACGCTACCAAGCGGTTGGTGCGTACTTATGATGTGACAGCTGACCGCGGACAATCAGAGCAGTTAGGGTTCATCTATCAGATTTTGATGTTAATGTGCAGAAGCACCTTCGATGATCACTGCTGGCGTCTGACCCTCCGGTTCACGGATGGCTTCGACCATGTCCTGGACTTCCTGGGTGGGTGCCTTGCACAGTGGGGTCAACACCAATGTAACCACTAGGTTGAGCAACATCCCGACCGCGCCGATTCCCTGGGCATTGATGCCAAAGAACCACGGTTGACGGATCGCTGAATCCGGCGGCCCGAAGATTGAAGCGGCCACATCGGCGTTGAGCAAAATGGCGTCGGCCTTCTGTGTGGTGATATAGAACATGGTAAAGGCCAGACCAACCACCATACCTGAGATCGCTGGCACGGTCCCCACACGGCGCGAGAAGATGCCAAGCACAATCGCAGGGAAGAAGGACGCTGCTGCAAGACCAAATGCAAAGGCCACCACTTCACCGACAAAGCCAGGCGGGTGAATGCCAAAGTAACCGGCAATGCATATGGCAAAACCAATGACAATGCGTCCCACCAACAGACGGCTTGCTTCGCTGGCTTCAGGGCTCACCACGCGGTAGTACAGGTCATGAGCTATGGAAGAACTGATCACCAACAGCAACCCTGAGGCGGTTGAGAGTGCCGCTGCCAAGCCCCCTGCTGCGACAAAGGCAATGATCCAGTTGGCGAGCCCTGCCATCTCCGGCGAGGCAAGGACGATCATGTCCTTATCGGGATGATGCTTGGCCCCGGCAACGATCAATTCCTGTAACGGATTGACATGCGCTGCGACCCAGCTGTTGGTATCAGCAAGCATCGCTTCACGTTGAGCCATGGGAATGCCATCGATCTTGAATATTTCATTGGGCAGGATCTGCGTTGGCCCACCTTCGCGTCGGTCATCCATTGCGATGGTCATCGGCGTACCCGTTGTATTGTTGGTAAATTGCACCATGCCATCACCGTTGAGATCAAACCAGGCAATCAATCCTGACTTCTTCCATGAGTGATACCAATCAGGCATGGTTTGAGCGGTACGACCGTTGAGACCTGCTGTGGA
>JBICHS010000584.1:0-3495 GCA_043101135.1 Phycisphaeraceae bacterium JB051 | reverse complement strand
CCGAGATGTTTGTCGCGGTCAGGTGATGGTGGTATTCGACACGATGCACTTTGCCAACCCTGAATTGGCAGCGTATTACCACACCTTGCTTGAGTCGCTGATGAAGACGGTCCAGGCCAAGAACATGCGTCCGATTCACTTGCTGGGGCATGGTCAGCGTGGTGATGCGTTTATCGCCAGTCTTCAACCGCAGTCCACGATCTGGCATCACGCAGCCGGTGTGCTGGCGATGGCGGGTCTGGATGACTTTCAACATGAGCTCAAATCGCGTGGCGTCCCGGTGGTCAGCTTCAGCACGATTGACTCGGATCGCTACCTGCATCCGGCGTATCTGGACATGAACACCGTGGTGAGCCAGGCGTATGAACACCTTGTTGGCAAGGGCTGTCAGCGGATCGCGTTGATGGCTAACTCCTCAGTGGTTGAAGGTCGAACCTTTTTGCCCAACGCCAAAGGTCAGCTTTGTTTCAAGGCAGACCTGCTGCAAACCATGCCGCTCATTGATACCTCACTGGTACTCCCGGATTGCCTGACCCCGCAGGACGGATACCAGGCGATGATGAAGCTTTGGCAAAGCGGCAATGCGTTTGATGGTTTGATCATCAGCAATGACCAGACCACGCTAGGCGTCGGCAAGGCGATGCGCGAATTGCAGATTCAAACACCTTCCCAACTCAAAGTCGTCACCCATGCAACACGTGGGGTCAATCTCGACTTCCCGTTGGCATTCACCAAAGCCCAATTCGATATGGACGAAATCTGTCAGGGCGCTTTTGATTTGCTTTACAACCTCATGCTCGGTCTGGATGACCAGCAACAGGTTCGCTTTACCGCATCCATCGAGCAGGGCCAAACCACCTGAACGATGCGCAGTCTGATTCAGTCGTTGATTAACCATGTTTGCAACAGGAGCTTTCCCCGTGGCACGCACGTCTCCAACTCAACACGTTAAAGCATTCACTCTCATCGAACTGCTGGTGGTCATCTCCATCATCGCCTTGTTGATTTCCATCCTGCTCCCGGCATTGGGCTCAGCGCGCAAGGCGGCCCGCAATTCGCAGTGTCTGAGTAACCTGCATCAATGGGGCATTGTCACCGCAGCCTATGCCAGTGATGCACGCGACTTTTTCTGGCCGCATGGCAATCTCACCTATGAATCCGGCACCGACAGCCGTCCCTGGAACTGGCATACCAACTATGTCCGTTCCATCTATTTTTCAGGCATTGATCTGGCGACATGGACCCGAGCAGGAAGCACCATCAACGGTTGCCCTGACCACTCCGATCAGATTCAAGGCTCCACGCGGACCTGGCGTCATTGGAGCTATGGCACGAATTATTTCCTGTCCTACAACTACGTCAGTGATCATCCCAAGAAAGTCGCGTCGGTCGTCAAACCCTCCGATGCGATGTGGATCATGGATATGTCCAGTAGCCCCCAGGTCGGCACGTTTTACTACGGCACCAATGCTTCGACCGTGGAAGACCGCGTCGGCTACATACATCCCAATGAGAATGCCAACATGCTTTATGTCGACGGACACTGTGCTGGACGCAAGGACATTACCGCTGACGAAATGAATCTCACCCAGTGATCTGTTGTTGAATACTTACAAGATTGAATCCACTGCTATCAAACAGGAAGTTGATATGTTCAAGCGACTGTTATGCCTATCCCTTTTGTTGATCACGCCAGCCTTTGCAGCAGATGATCAAACGCCGGTGTCCTTGCCTCAGGTGCAACGCCAAGCGGTGTTGCAACGCCCGTTGGTCTTCCCACGCATTCGCAATATTTACAACCTGTACCGCAATTACTTCCAGAACTTCGGTGAGTACGAATGGATTGATCGCCCGCTGTTTTACGATCGCTCGTTGGATACCGCGGACACGATCAACATGATCATCCAGAACAACAAGCGTCAGATGGAGATTGCTGCCAGCTACGACGTGGATGGGTTTTCGATGTTGTATCACGGGAGCATTCACGAAGAAAATTTCCGGAACATGATCGACGTGGCGGATCTGAATTTCGAAAAGACCGGCGGCAAATTGCTGTTAAGTGTCATCGGTAACGTTCTGCAAAAAGGTCCGGAAAAAGCAGCGGATATCTTCGAGCCGGTACTCAATCGGTATATCACTTCCAAGTCTGCTGCACGCGTGGGAGACAAGGTTCTGCTGGCATCCTACAGCACGGATTATGTATCACCGCAAGACGTCGCAACGTTCCTGGAGATTCTACGCAAGCGTGTCGGTGATCGCTTTTTGTTTGTTGCATCGATCGGCCAACCCAAAGGCATTCAACTCAACAATTGGCCTCGCTTCATTTACGAATATCACAAGAACGCAGGCAAGGTTCCAGCAGATGAACTCAAAGCCGTGCAGGCACACATCCGAAGCTATCTGAATGTCTGCGATGGCATTCTCATGAACAATTCCAATCACATCGACAATCTTGAGAACCAGTTGGATGTGGACTTTTACCGCAACTTCATCGTGCCTTTGTACACCGGGTTGCTCAACGAACCTGACGCCAAAGGCAAGTTGCTTGGACTCAGTGCATCGCTGGGCTATGTCAATCACATTGCCGGTGGCACACAGTTGGAAAACGGCACCCGCGCGCTACGTCAAAGCCTCGATATCGCTTTGAATAGCGGCACCGATTTTGTCGTGATGCCCGAATGGAATGAGTACAACGAAAATACCTGCCTGGAACCGACGGTCAATCGCAGTCAATCCACGCAGCGGATCATGCGCTACACCATGCAACAGCTCAAACACCCCGGTCGTTATGAGCCCATTGCAGGTGATGATGCCTCGATTCCCAATCTCATCATTTCTGCCCGTGCTCAGATCATGCTCGGTCAGCCGTATTACGTGGAACTTCTCAACGTACCCGACACAGCAACGCATCGCCCATACACGGTGCGTTGCGTGATCAAGGACGAAGCAGGCAAAGTGGTGCATGAGCAGGCTGCGTTTGAATTTGATGCTGCAAAATTGACCGAGCATCGCATTGAGATTCCTTCGGAGTTGTTGGCTGATAGCCGAACCCTCAAGCCGGAGTTGCATATCACGCAGAGCGGGCAGGTGACGCAGGTTCAAACCGGCTTGCCGGTGACGCGGGTGAACACCACGTGGAACCGCAATCGGCTGTGCATCAAGCGATGCCTGCGGGATATGCCCCGTGATTATGCGTTGAAAGTCACACCTGAATTTATCGAGGGTGGCAAAGCGTTGTCACTGGATGTCTGGGCTGCGAGTAAGGATGACCCGATTCGTTACCTGGAAGTGCTCGAAGATGACATCGTGGTCTATGCTCATGATGTGACCAGCCAGCTTCAGACGAATGACGATGAAGTGCTGATCCATTTGTCCTATGGCTCCAAAGATGAGATCAAGCCGTTGGCATTGGAAGTGGATGTGCAGGGGGGCAACATCACCTATTTTGAAGATCGGCTGCGGATTCGCAGTGCCCGTGAATCACGATGGGAAACC
>JBICHS010000583.1:0-4365 GCA_043101135.1 Phycisphaeraceae bacterium JB051 | reverse complement strand
TGAAGGTCGGCTGCGGCAACCATGACTTTCTTGCCTTGCTTTTTGAGCACAGCTGCGAGCTTGCCGGTGGTGGTGGTCTTACCCGAACCCTGCAGGCCGGACATCATCACGACGGTCGGGCCGGGCGAGACGAACATGATCCCGGGGCCGGCTTCGAATTCGTCGGCTTCTTCACCTGCGGGGACGCCGGACATGGTGGCAACCAACTCGTCATGGACGATCTTGATCATCTGCTGACCGGGCTTAAGCGATGAAAGGACTTCCTCACCCAGTGTCTTGTCCTGGACGTTTTCGCAGAACTGCTCGACGACTTCGTAGTGCACGTCCGCTTCGAGCAGCGCGGTGCGCACCTCGTCCATGGCCTCGCGGACATTCGATTCAGAGATCTTGCCCTTGCCCGAGAGTTTTTTCAGAGCGTTACTGAATTGATCCGTCAGATTTCCAAACATGCAGTACCTCTTGTTGGTCAGCTTAGGTCCGTAGAACCCTAAATCGTAGTTTTTAGAGAGGTAAAACGCAATTTGGGGTGGGTGAGATTCAGGCTTTAATGGCTTAAACACAGGTTCATACCCATCTGTGGTAAAAATTGCCTTTCTGTCTTAGCAACGTTCCTGATTTGAAACGAAAAAGATCTCTAGCCATTTCGCCGTTGATTTGCTGTGCGCGACTGTTTACTTTCAAATGAATCCACGAACATTCCAACGCACATTCGAGATCAATCATGCCCCAACCCAACATCCTTTTCATCTTCCCTGACCAGTGGCGTAGTGACGCGATGGGTTGTGCAGGCCATCCCGTGGTTCGCACACCGTACCTCGATTACATGGCATCCAAGGGCATTCGTTACACCAATGCCTACTCGCCGGTGCCTTCCTGTATTGCCACCCGCGCCTCATTGGCAACGGGGATGAACCAGAACAAACACGGCCGCCTGGGTTACCGCGATGGTGTCGATTGGACCTACGAACACACCATGATGCGCCACCTGCGGGATGGTGGTTACCAAACCATGCTCACCGGCAAGACGCATTACCACCCGCAACGAACCATGTGCGGCTTTGAAAAGATGGCCCTGTATTCCGGGCTCACCGAGCCTGGTTTTGAAAGTGATTATCACCGCTGGTTACGCGAAAAGTCCGACGGCCTGGTCAAGGATACCTCGCTTGAAATGAGCTCCAACAGTTGGCTTACCCGGCCGTGGACTGCCAGCGAATCACTGCATCCCAACACCTGGACGACGGATACCGCGATCGACATGATTAAGGATCGTGACCCGCTGCGCCCGTTCTTTTTGCAGGTTGGCTATCACCGCCCGCACCCGCCATTGGACCCGCCAATCGCGTGGTACAACAAGCTGGAGAATGTCGACTTGCCCGAAGTGGCGATTGGTGATTGGGCTGTAGAGTATGCCAACGCGGTGACCGATCCATTTATTTACGACTTTGGTCAACTGCCCGATGATGTGCTTGATGATGCGCGTCGTGCGTACTTTGCACAGATCATGCATCTGGACGATCAGATCGGCCGACTGCTCAATCACATGCGTCGCAATGGACTGATGCAGAACACGTGGATCGTCTTCATGTCGGATCACGGGGAACTACTCGGTGATCACCACGGGTGGCGTAAGCAAATGCCCTTTGAGAGTAGTGCAGGCGTGCCGTTGGTGGTGATGCCGCCGATGAATGGTGAGCATGATCAGCAGTGCAACACGATTGATCAACGACCGCTGACGCATGCCGACATCATGCCAACTTTCCTTGAAATTGCTGGGCTCAAGATTCCTGAATGTGTCGATGGCAAGGACATACTCGGCCATGAATCACACGAATTCATTCACGGCGAACACGCGCCCTGTTGGCAGTTTGTCACCGATGGTAAAGAGAAATTCGCCTGGCAGTCCACCACCGGTAAACGCTGGTTCTTCGATCTGCAAAATGATCCGACGGAGTTAAAGAATCTTATTGATGATCCGTCGTTTGCTGAGCGTGTGAAGCTTTGGGAAGACCGGCTGATTGCGATCCTCCAAACACGCCCTGAAGACGGACAGGTCAAGGACGGCAAACTCGTCGACGGCACAAGCACACCGGCGGTGCGCGATTTTTTGCTGAAAAAATAGGGGCTTTTTCGCTATTCACGTGATCACATCAAGGCATCAGCGACACGCAGTGTCGCAGCTATTGATTTGATCATTGCATAACACGTCGATTTTGATGATGTAAAAATAGCTGCATCACTGCGTGATGCTGAATAGAATCCAGGATTCAAATTAATCGACAAATTTACGAAGGCACACACGAACTTTTGCGTGCGACTTCGGGCTTTAAGATCGGTAGCGATGTGTCATCGACACGATAGGCTTGCGCTTCGCCACCTTCAGCTTCGTAGAGTTCATTGCCTTCGACTTCAAAGCCGGCTTCGCGGATCATGCGATAGGTGTTAGCCATGTCGCTACCACGGGTGGTGAGGTAGCCGTCAACGAACAGCGAGTTGGCGGGCCAGAATGCCAAAGGTTGCAATGCTTTGAGATGACCTTCACGACCTGCTGCTGCACGAATTTCCGCGGTGGGATTGATCAGACGCAACAGACACAACGCCCGCAGGCATTTCTCCGGCGTGAGGGTGTGGTCCGAGTACATCGGGTTACCTTCAATGGGAATCAAAAAGTTCACCGGGATCGAAGGCACTTCCAATTCGCGGAGTTTCATCGCAACATCAAAGATGTCATCGGTGGTTTCATTCATGCCAACGATCAGACCACTGCATGAACTCATGCCCGCCTTCTTGGCTGCGACGATGGTGTCCACGCGGTCCTGATAGGTGTGTGTCGTGCAGATGTCTTTGTACATCCGTTCGGAGGTGTTGAGGTTGTGGTTCAAACGATCCAGACCGGCGTCCGCGAGAATCTGCGCTTTTTCATCATTAATCAAACCCACACTCAAACAGACTTCCACGGGGTATTTGTCTTTGACACCTTTGATGAGGCCTGCGAGTTTTTTGGTCCGCTCCATGGACGGGCCGCGACCTGAGAGCACCATGCAGTAACGTGACGCGCCGTTCTTGGCAGCCTGTTCGGCTTCGGCGAAGATCTGTTCGTCGGTCTTCATCGGGTAGGCTTCGATCGGCGCGTCCGAGTCCTTGGATTGTGAACAGTAGCCACAGTCTTCCTGGCAGCGGCCGTTCTGGACGTTGTTGAGAATGTGCACTTTGACCTTGCGCCCAAAGACTTTCTCACGCGGGACATACGCGGCCTGGAGTAATGCCAGCAATTGAACATCCTGCCCTTCCATGATCCAGTGGGCCGTCTCACGAGACGGGGCCAAACCGGCAAGAGCATCATCAACCAGGTGGGTATAGCGCTGAAACAACATGGCGGACTCCTGTGGCAAAACGGCTATTGTAGCAGCCGAGTCTTTTTTTCACCATGTTGGATGAAATTCAAGGCCATTTTTACCGCAGAGACGCAGAGAGCGCGGAGATAAGAGAGAGCCTCGATTAATCTTATCTCAGATGCTTTTCCATAATCACTATGAGAATCTGATTGCGGGTGTGCATCGTGCCAATGATTCCAAAGCCGGCTTTAAGATTGGTGATGATCATCGCCTGGTTGTTGCCTTCGGTCATTGTGCTGACGTAGTGAAAACCATGTTCAAAACACCATTGATGTTGAAGCTTAATTAAGCGACTTGCGATTCCCTGACGACGATGCGAAGGAATAACCCCGCCGATCCAGCTTTCAAAATAATATTGGCGAATCTGATAGCCAATCTTGTAGCCAACGAGTTGATCCCCATCGTAAGCAAAGCAACTCAAAATATTGTGTTGATGATTGAGATGTGAAACCAAACCATCACGCGGGATCGGCTCAAAAGTATCAGCAGCATGACAGATCGCATCCAGATGCTGTTCCGGTAAACCTTCTATTAAAACGTACTTGATTGACATTGCAGCCCCCGAATCGATTCTCTCTGTGTTCTTGGCGCATTTGGCGTCTTGGCGGTATACAACAAGACATGTTGAGTAGCACTCAATCGCGCGGTGACACACCGCGGCTTG
Source organism: Phycisphaeraceae bacterium JB051 (assembly GCA_043101135.1). GTDB lineage: Bacteria > Planctomycetota > Phycisphaerae > Phycisphaerales > Phycisphaeraceae > UBA7800. The sequence goes on along the minus strand of JBICHS010000583.1, from coordinate 309 downwards.
CCTGAGTTGAAAGATAAAATTGCTTCTCTCTCTTAGCTCTGAGTGCTCTGCGTCTCTGCGGTAAAAATGTCTTGTCAGTCTTGAAAGAAAAACTCAGCCTTCGCCGCCCTGGGTGAACATTTGTTCGACAGCTTGGACCTGTTGGGCGAAGACGGCTTCAATGCTCATGCGTTGCTCGACGGTGCGGATGGAGTGCATCACGGTGGTGTGATCGCGACCACCGAAGTAGCCACCGATTTCTTCGAGGCTGAAGCGCGTGTGTTTGCGGGCAAGCCACATGCAGATTTGGCGGGGCTCGGTGATGGACTT
>JBICHS010000582.1:0-4312 GCA_043101135.1 Phycisphaeraceae bacterium JB051 | reverse complement strand
GAGGTGTTTAACCATGATCTCTGCTATCCGTCACTCCCGCGCCGCCGGAAGTCAGAAGTTCGGTGGCATGCAGAAAACGCTTGCAAGTTCCACTGGATTTCCGCCTGCGCGGGAATGACAAAACTGAGGCTGTATTGAGATGCTTGGTAAACAGCTCTGTGTCATTGTTTTGTGCTGTGATGAAGGTGATTTGAATTGTCCATCCACGACATCGCCAATTTGACGAATGTGAGCATTGCCACCGTCTCGCGGTATATCAACGGGTCGGGCAAGGTGGCTGAAGCGACCGCTCAGAAAATCGAGCAGGCCATGCGGCAGACCGGTTACCGCCCCAGCATTCGTCGCCCGGGACGCAAAACCGAGAATCGGCAGGGCGTTCGCACCGGCGTGGTCACGTTTTTGTCCATTGGTCGATTCAACGCACATCGCATGCACAAGGAGCCGGTCTTCCCGATGCTCCTTGCTGGATTGCAAAGCTATCTCATCGAGCAGGGGATGATGGTCAGTTACGCTCACTCGCAGGGTGGTGATGACATCCCAGAAGCGCTGGAGAGTAAGTACTGTGACGGCGTGGTGGTCTACGGCTTTGAAAGTCAGCTTGGCCCGCGACTCAAAGCCAAACTCAAGAAAATCCCAACGGTCTGGTGCTTTAACCGTGAAGACGAAAAGGCGGCTCGCGGCTTTGCCCAGGTCCCCTATGACAACCACATTGTCGGTGAGTTGGCAGCAGACTATCTGCATCAACGCGGTCACAAGCAGGTGGCCATCTTCTCACAGATGCCCGGGTACGTGATCTTTCAGGAGCGTGAAAAAACATTCATGGATCGCTGCAAAGCACTGGGCATGGACGTGACGTGTTTTCATGCACCACGTGAGAATGATGCGTTCTCACATTACGCACAGATCGTAGCGACACATTTCATCGAATCGGATGCAGGCAGCACGGGTCTGTTTTTCACATCCGACAATTTCATGCTCGCGGTCTACAACGAGCTTCGTGTTCTGGGGCGGACCTTTGACGTCGATGACATCATCGGTTGTAACAACGAGCAACAGTTCCTTGCTCATTTCCATCGCAAGCCTGCGACGATTGATATTCAAGTCTCCCAGATGGGTTCGTCTGCTGCTGCATTGGTTTTGGAGATGATCAACAATCCACAGTCATCGCCCGCACGTCGGATCAAACTCAAACCGCAGTTGATCCAGGCGGTCGAACTTGCCGGAGTCTCATCATGAAACAGTCCAAGGCATTTACGCTCATTGAATTGCTGGTGGTGATCAGCATTATCTCACTGCTGATTTCGATTCTGTTACCTGCGTTAAGCTCTGCGCGGGCGGCAGCGCGTGATCTCAAATGCAAGACACAGCTGCGCCAAATCGGCACAGCCAACATCATGTACACCGAGGACAACAAGGGCTGGTTCGCTCCCATGCTGGTGATGCCCAAGCTGGTCACTGGCGGGTTCACCACACCCAAGATGATGGCCTGCCCGTCGGATAATACGATCTTCCAACCCGGTCAGGCATGGACGCAAAAGCAAAATTCCAGCTATGGATTCAGCCTCGGGATTCATGGCAATACCTACGTGAACTGGGCGCCGCAGGATTCACTGCGCATTGATCAATTGACCAAGCCGGTGCATGACATTCTTGCTTTGGATCAGGAAATCAACGACAGCAATACGTTGCATCCCTCCAAGAATCGTGCGTTTGTTCTCCGCTATTCGGTCACCACGGAATACATGCAGTACTACGCGTTGGATCGTCATAACGGTCACGTCAATGCGCCCTTTGCCGATGGGCATACCGATGCGGTGGACGAGCAGCGTTGGTACGATCATGCCAGCGGTTCAGACGTGATTTCGCGATATATTCCCCAGTTCAGCTCCAACCAGGACAAGAACGTCAACTGGTAATCACAGTTAACAATAAGGTGAACTTGATGCGTTTATCCATTGTCATTTTGATGGCGCTGCTGTGGCTGTGCCCTGCTGCTGCGCTCAAGGCTCAGCGCGTGGTCTACACCTGGCAGGCTCCGGAGATGGTTGCTTTGGATCTGCTGCGAACGATTGATGATCAGCGCATGGCATTGCTCGACTCAGGTAGCGAACTCACCTTGTCGTTTGATGCACCGGCAGGGGGCTTTACGATTCAGATCAATGCCCGCACCGCCAGCCCGCAGCCTGCTTCATTGACGGCTCAGGTGGATAACCGCAACGATCACACGTACAATATCACCGACGCTTTGCAGGATAAGGTGCTGACGTTTCGGTATCACTCCAAATGGACACGCCAGCACAAGCTGTTTCTCAAGGCCGATGCCCCGGTTTACATTTCGCAGATCAAGCTCATTGATCACAACCAATCACCGGTGGTGATCCAGAGTTTTGTGATGCAGCCTCAGCCGCATGCCCAATCACAGTTGACCATCAACCCGCCGACATTTCGCTGGTATGGCAAGCCGGGTAACGATTGGCAATTGCAGCTTTGCAAGATAGGTCAGTCACTGGAACAAGCCCCGGTGATTCATACGCAAAGCGTCTTTCATCGCCCAACTTTGCCATTGGAAGCAGGCGATTGGCAGTGGCGTTACCGGCAGAATGACCGCGACTGGTCCGAGCCGATCAACTTCACAGTGGATGCATCAACGCCAACATGGGCTTTGAAGTATCCCCTGACAAAACAGGTGTTTTTCAGTCATTTGGATAAGGCTCATCCGCGTTTGATTCTTTCGTCTGATCGCATCAGCAAGTTACGCGCGGTGATGGCAACGGACTTGAAAACCTTTGCTGATGCCTGGCAGTTGCGCTTGACTGAAGTCTGCAAAGAGGGGATTCCTTATCGTGACTATCAGCCGGACTTACCCAAGGGTGATGGGCATCTCTCGCACATGGGTCGTCGTTATGTCACCAAGGATTTCACCGCCAAACTCACCGCGCCGATTGTCAAGCTTGCGGTTGCGGGCGTGCTCTTTGAGCGCGAGGATTTCATTGCCAACGCCATCACCCGTGCCGACGTTGCTGCATCGCTTGATCCTGATGGTTTAACGCGGGCAAGCAATGTGATGTTTGCCAACAGCACGATCCTACAGGGGCTTGGAATGACCTATGACCTGCTTTACGATCGACTCACCGATGAACAAAAAGCCCTGTATCGCAAGCAGATTCTTGCGCGATTGGATATCTACAAACCGTACCTTGAAACCAATGTCATCAACGCCCATGCCTGGCAGTCGGTGATGTATCAGGCAACGGTGGCTGCGATGGCAATCTGGGATGAAGAACCTCAGGTCCATGATTGGTTGCTGTGGTCTGCCCAGATGTTCGTTGCGCATTACCCCTGGTTTGGTGGCGTGGATGGCGGGTCCGGCGAAGGCTATGCCTACGGCGTTGGGTTGAATGTGAATTTTGCTTTACCCACCGTGGATCTCTGGGCATCGCTTGCGGATATCCACTTGGATCAACATCCCTGGCATGCCAATTACCCGTGGAGTTTGCTTTACACGCATCCCGCTGGTTTTGATTCACCCATGCTCGGCGATCGTCATGCAGGTAAGCACGAACCGGGCGCCCGTCAGGCTTATCTGGCGATGGTGCTTGGCAAAAAATATCACAATCCCGACGCCCTTGCCTACGCCAAAAGTCTGAATCTCAGCGATGAAAAATTGATGGATGAAGACAGCGGCTTCTGGAAGGGATTAGCACCCATCACGTACCTGCTCAACGCGCCGTATCCCATGGACAACCTGCCGAGTTTGGCGGATGTTCCCAACGCAAGACACTTCCGGGGTGTGGGTGAAGTCTACGTGCAGACGGTTCCTGCTGATCCAACAAAGAACATCCGTCTGGAGTTTCGCAGCTCAAGCTACGGCAGCTTTGCCCATGCCCATGCCGACCAAAACACCTTTAATCTCAGTGCCTACGGCGATCACCTGCTCATCGACACCGGGCATTATTCGGCCTATGGCAGTGACCATCACTTCGGTTGGACCAACCAGACCAAAGCCCACAACAATATTCTCATCGACACACACGGCCAGGAGATCAACCGTCTTGATGCCATCGGCAAAATCACCGGCTTTAAGCAGGGCAACGGTTACTGCTGGATGCGCGGCGATGCGGCCAATGCTTACTTCAAAACCAAGCTCGATCAATACAACCGCCAAATCCTCTGGCTTGATACCGATGAGATTCAAACCTTCATCATCGTCGATGATCTCAAAGCCGCAACTGGCAACAAGCATCGCTATGACTGGTTACTGCTCTTTTAAAACCAACCAACCTTCGATAACAAAAATCAAATCGTCACGTAC
>JBICHS010000581.1:0-9018 GCA_043101135.1 Phycisphaeraceae bacterium JB051 | reverse complement strand
AAGATTGATGACAAGGTCTATCGTCAGAAGTCCGAAGGGGGGATCACCAGCATGATGGTCCCGCTGCCCAAAGACAAACGATTTGTCCCTTATTTTGCAGTCGAACGTGATGGTCAGGAATCGCTGGGGGGCAAAGGACGTTACACCGTTTATGAGAAAGTGGACTATCCCAATCTACTTTATCACAGCGGCGTGATCGTCAAGTGAATTGATTACGACGAAATATCGAATAGAGAATTGCAATGCATGTTATGGAGTGCAAAATGCCAGAGAAATTGGCTGTACAACGCGTTCGTTTTTTAATTGTGATAATTGGCTTGTTGTTGAGTCTTTTCGCATCTGTTCATGCTGATGACAAACTGGCATCGGTGGAGTTTTTGCCGGTCGAGAAGTTTGATGCTTATCTACCGGCTGACGCCTTGCCGCATCCCTGGCATACGATTGGCAGTTTGAATCAGAACCTCAAAGTTATGATCCAAGCCTGGGCCGAATCACCTGTCACCGGCAATCACATCTCAGGTAAAGGTGTCGAGATTTTTGATGATACGACATTGGATGGACAGGTGATCGGCTTTGGCAAGCACTTTGTACAACCGCCTGTTGGACCGCTGTTCCTGGGCTTTGATTTCCGATTGGATGCTCGGCAGGGTGATCCCAAGTCAATGCAACTTGCTGCTGATTTGGGCCGTGGTTCGGACATGAGTGTCGCGATCACTGCATCGACCAAAGACGGCGTGCAGATCAAAACCGCATCGGGCGATCTTCACAAACTCGAAGCCTGCAAGCCGGGCGTGTGGTATCACGTTTCCATCGTCGGTGAGACGCAGTCCAATGCCATTCACATCAGTGTCACGCCGCACACCAACGCCAGGAAGTTTGGTTGGCGAACCCTCAAGCTCAAGGCTTATGAGGTCGTCGAATTGCCGATGGTATTGGGACAACCCACGGATATTCAATTCCAATCTGTTGCAGCCAAAGAAGCGACTGGCGCATGGAACATCGACAATGTGGTGATGGCAGGGGACGTCACCGCACCGCGTCAACGGTGGTGGTCCTTTAAACCTGACATGAAAGCGGCTGATCCCAAGCGAAAAGTTTTCGCCTACTATTTCCCGCCGTTTAGTGCCTATGGGCATTATGAAGACCCGGCTTTGGGATGGAGCTATTGGCAATGGAACAATCTGGCGGAAGGTCTGGATCCACGTCGCCGTGATGCCGGTTGTAAGATGCAGTATATCGCGTTGCCACGTGTACCGTTGCTTGAGATTCGTGACAAGAAAGCAGTCAAAGCCTATGAGATGAAAGAAGAAGTCAAGCTTGGAATGATGATGGGGATGGACGGTTTTATCACCGATTTGAATCATAACACCAAAGGCGGCTGGAACTGGTTCAATATGATGAGCATGTATCTCATGGATGCCGCGGCCGAGACGGATGGTAAGTTCGGGATCATCCCTGCCATTTACTCCTATCCCTCAAAGAGTGGTGTCAATGGCGAAGCTGACGAAGGCAATGATCCGAAATTGCATGCTCAGAATCCCATCACCCTTGATGCACTCAAGCACCCCGGTGTCTACAAAACAGAAAACGGCAAGCCACTCATCAGCCTGTGGCTCACCGAACGCCATAGTCCGCAGTGGTGGGGCGGCGTACTGGATGAGTTGGAAAAACAGGGCGTGCCAACGGAGTTGTTCACGCAGTTTAACTCCATGGGACGTGTGGAAGCTTTTTCAGATATTGCCTATGGCATGGGACACTGGGGACCACGCGCCCCGACAGCTTATGGTTGGTACGAAGCTGCTCGTTCACATACCAAAGTACTCGCTTATCCCATCGTTGCCCAGGATGCACGAACGCGCGGCGCCCATCTGGTTGAAGCACAGAACTCGCGCACCATACGTAAGCTCTGGACCGATGCGATCAACATGAAAGCGGATTGGGCGGTGATCAACACCTGGACCGATTACACTGAACAGGCACAAATGCCATCGACTGTCATCGGCTATGGTCTCTATGATTTGAATGCCTATTACACGCAGTGGTTCAAGACCAAAAAGCAGCCTCAGATTATTCGTGATGTGCTTTACTATTGTCACCGTCGTCAGCATACCGATGCACCGCAACTCCATGGCGTGCGTTGGAAGTTCGGCAAAGACATGAACATCAATTCTTCACCCCAGATGAACCAGATCGAACTACTTGCCTTCCTCAAATCGCCGGGGACGTTGCTCGTCAAGATTGATGACAAGGTCTATCGTCAGAAGTCCGAAGGGGGGATCACCAGCTTGATGGTCCCGCTGCCCAAGGGCAAACGATTTGTGCCTTATTTTGCAGTCGAACGGGACGGCAGAGAAACACTGGGAGACTTCGGCCGATACACCATTTTTGAAAAAGTCGACTTCCCCAACCTGCTGTATCACTATGGGATGATTGTGGAATAATTGATTGTTACAACTGATTGACATCGACAATTAGTATTTAGATGATAATGCTCATGAAATGCGTCAACTGTCAATCTGAAGCAGAGGCAATATGTAAATTTTGCGGGCGAGCCGTATGTATGAACTGTGCTGGTGAACGTGTGCACAAATCAGGTGTTGCACAGAGTAAGCATTTTACCCAGTCGCCCAGAAGTTGCATTGTCGTGAACAACGCAATCTGGTGTCGGCAATGCCAAGTTCACATCGAAGAATAAGCTGGCTGGCAATTAACTCTCCGGCATCCTGTCTGTCGGTGGCACGGTCTCTTTGAGATGCACGTAGGCCAGTGGGTTGATGAACTGGGGTTCCTGGTCGAGCAGGTCACGCATGATCTTGACCACGTGGCAGTGACAGTTTTCAATGAAGAGTTTGAACTTGTTCTGTGTTCCTGCTGCTGCAGTTCCTGCAACGTACAAGCCAGGGACATTGGTTTGCATGGTGGCATCATCAAATACCGGCGCGCGATTCGGCCCCTGCAAGGTAACGCCAGCCTGCTTCAATAGTGTGCTGTCCATTTCATAACCGGTGAGCAGCAGGACAAAATCCGCATCGACTTGTAACGGGCCGTTGAGACTTTCCATTTCGACGGTCTTGGGCGTGATGCGTTTGACGATGGATTGCTGATGAAAGTCGATCTCCTTGGATTCAATGAGCCACTGGATTTCAGGCAGTAGCCAATACTTGATTGACTTCTCATTGAACATGGCCTGACGGTAACTGATACTGACTTTGGCACCGATTCGGTGGCAACGGATGGCTGCTTCCACCGCAGAATTCTTTCCGCCAACGATGAGTAGTTTTTGATTGAAATACTTGTGCGCTTCGTCAAAGTAGTGGCTGACATGCGGCAGGTCTTCGCCTGGTACGTTGATTTTACGTGGCAGGTGCATGTCACCAATGCAGGTGATCACATTCTCTGCGTGATACGTTGCTTTGTCGGTAACCACTTCAAATTGTTGCGGCCCCATTGTTTTGATTTGGGTGATCTTTTCGTAGGTGTTGATTTTCAGGCGGTGTTGCTGGACAACCGTCCTGAGGTAGGTCAGATATTCCTCACGCGTCGCTTTGGATTGATCCTGAGTCTGCAGAGGAATGCCGCAGATGGCAATGCGATCCGGGGAACTGAAAAAGTGTGCCTGCTTGGGATACCAACTGATGGTCTGTCCAACTTGCCCAGCATCAAAATGCAGGTAATGCACATTGGCTTTTTTAAGATTGGCTGCCAATTCCAGACCAATGGGGCCTGCACCAATGATGATGGTTGTGACTTGATGGGGCATACGAATGATCCTCCCGTGAAATTCAAAAGACAGCTTAACAAAAATATGCAGCCGTAACAGCTTAAGTCCTCATATCACTGGACGAAACACATCAGGTCTGAGTGAAATGTCATGGTTCTCTGAGGCGTTGTCTGTTCTCGTAAGATTTTTAGATGTGATTACAATCGGCGTGATGATCAATTGAGCTTGACCTATGGCATTGCATCTTGGACAATTATCATATTACACACGCCTGATTTTCCCCCCATCAATCTGAGGTGAATGCATTGCGATTTTGCTGCTTGATGTCGTTGGCATTTTTGGTTGGTGTTGACACACTCGTTGGTTGAGAAAACAACTCCACGAAAATGATGCCCGAGGCCGCACCGCCACCCTTGCCTTTCACTGGGCCACGTTTTCTGCATGGCACGGTGGGCTCCATGGCCAAGCTCCGTGGTTATGAACCGCAGCTCGTTTCCGGTTGGGGGCTTGTGGTTGACCTGCAGGCAACAGGTTCTTCGGACGTCCCAGAATACCTGCGTCGTAAACTCATCAATGAAATGTCTCGCAGAGGGATGGGTAATCCGCGACTCAATGCCAAGCAGTGGTCGCCCCGTCGCGTCCTCTCAAGCCGCAATACAGCAGTGGTGGCGGTGTATGGTTTAATCCCGCCTGGCGCAGTCGTCGGTTCGACGTTCGATGTTTGGGTGACTGCACTGCCCCAAACGCAAACGACATCGCTGGTAGGCGGTCGACTCTTTACCGCAGATTTAGCCATCGACGGGACCAATCCCAATCTCTCATTTTCCAAGCCTTATGCCAATGCGTTTGGTGATACCTACGTCAGCCCTGTGGTTGACGATGTCCGTAAAGAATCTCTCAAGTATTCTCATCAGCGCACCGCTGTGATTCTCTCAGGTGGTAGTGTCACTACCGAACGCAAGCTCCAGTTGGTACTCAATCAACCGAGTTGGGCACGTTCACGTCGCATTGCAGAACGCATCAACCAGGTCTTTGAGCGTGGTGTCTCGGATCGCAATCAGACGGCCTCAGCTCAGACGGATATGCTGGTTGACATTCATGTTCCCAAGCGTTTTGCTGGCAATGTCGAAAAGTTCCTTGAGCTGATTCAGCATCTGTATGTTCAAGGGGGTGTCGATTTTGAGCCGGTTCAGGCTGCCGAACTTGGTGATGTACTCAAAAATTTCCCGCATCAGGCAGAACATGTCATGCTTGCCTGGGAAGCACTTGGGCGGACCGCTCTGCCACCCATCCGCCGGTTCTATGCAGATCAAGACATTCTTGTTCGACTCACCGCCTTGGAAGCCGGGACTTACCTTGAAGACGGGCTGGCGGTCGAACCGTTGATCATGTTGGCCGCATCGCTTGATGAGAATGTCCGAGCGCGGGCAGGGCGGTTACTTGTCGAACATCCCCGCTCTGCTGCAGCGACCAACCACATTCGGCACCTGCTCAATGATGCCAGCGATAAGGTTGCCATCACGGTCTATGAGGCCCTGGCTGACAAGCGTGACCCGTTGTTTATTCAACGCAAGCTCATGGGGCATGGCACGGAGTTCAAATTCATCCTGGATATCGTCGAAGCCCAGCGTCCCCGCGTCTTCATCGGGCAGGGTAAGACGCCACGGATTGTCATTTTCAACTCCTATGCCGGTTTCAAAACGCCCGTTTTCGCATCGTTGTGGGACAGCCGCCTGCTCATCAAAGCCATGGAGCCCAATGATCCCATGGAAGTCTACTACCGCCCATGGTCCAGTGATGATGAGCCAGTCAAGCAAGCCAAGACCTATACCATTGCCCCGACGGTGGCCAACCTGATTTTTCTCATGGCTCACAAGCAGTCGCTTCAAAATCCGACGGATGGGCTTAATCTTGGATATTCCAGCGTGGTGGAAGCGATTTACACCCTCAGCAAACAAGATAAACTCATGAATAAACTGATCTTCCAGGAAAATCCGCTGGCAGTTCAGGTTGCCGAAGCACGCAAAGTGGAATTCACCCCGACGCGACCTGAAACGGCTCCCGGGGGCAAGATTGATCCTAATATGGATTTACCCGGTGTTGGACCCCAGGACAATCGGCTGCCAGCAGCGCCGACTCGGTCGGAATTTGGGTCGGATCGTAGCGATCGCTCGCTGGAACGTGAAAATTCCAATGAAGATTCCGGCCAATCCGGTATGGGCGCCGTGCCCTTGCCGTGATATGATGGTATGACTTGCGAACAGTGTTCGCAGGTGGTGCAGAGAGCGGCAAGTTCGCTCTCAACGGCCTGATGTCCACGCTTTGATGCCGGGATTTCGCCAAGTCGACGTTCTGGATATCCGGATGACCGGGCATTGGGACAGTGACCATGCACCCTCAGATACTGACAAACCAACCGGTGGATGATCCGCCGGCAACGCCTTGCGTTAAAACTTTCGACATGGAGGTCGAGCCTATGCGTCTTGCCAAGCTGACCGTATGTGGCTTCAAATCATTTGCCGACAAAACAGAGATTCTCTTTGATCAGCCCGTGACCGGTATCGTCGGTCCCAACGGCTGCGGCAAATCCAACGTGGTTGATGCAATCAAGTGGGTGCTCGGTGAACAGTCCGCCAAGAGCCTGCGTGGTGGTGCAATGATGGATGTCATTTTCAATGGCTCATCCGCACGCAAACCCTCGGGCATGGCATCAGTCACGTTGCACTTTGAAAACCCCATCAAGAAGAACGACCAAGGCAACGATTTCCGCACGCTCAATGTCGACAGTGACATGGTCGCGGTCACCCGTCAGCTTTATCGCGATGGTTCCAGTGAATATCTGATCAATAAGAAACGCGCCCGTCTTCGCGATATCCGCGAGCTGTTCATGGACACCGGTGTAGGCACTGATGCATACTCCATCATCGAACAGGGTAAGGTCGATGTGATGCTCCAGGCCAATGCGTCGGAGCGCCGCCAGATTTTCGAAGAAGCTGCAGGCATCAGTAAATTCAAAGCTCGCAAGAAAGAAGCGCTGCGTAAACTCGATCGCACCGACGCCAATCTCACCATCTCGCGTAATCGCCTGGAAGACACCGAAAAACGGCTACGCTCCGTCAAGATCGCTGCCACCAAGGCCAAGAACTATCAGACCTATGCTGAGCGTCTGCGTGAGTTGCAGTTGCAATACTCATTAGCAGATTATCACCGCCTGCAAACCAAGCTCGTTGAAGTGATGGAGCAGTACATCCAGGCGCAGGCCGACCGTGATGCTGCCAATCGTAAGCTTGAGGAATATCAGGAAGCCATCGAAACGGCACAGGTTGATGTGCAGGCCATTGCTTCGGAACAAAAGCGCATTGAACATGACCGCTTAGGCAGCAAGTCCGAGATGGAGCAGGCCCGCCAACGTGCATCCATGTCCCAACACACGCTTGATGATCTCAAACGTCAGATTCAACGTGATACCCAACGCCTTGAAGAGTTGGCAAAACGAGCAGAAGATTTACAGGCTGAACACGAGCAGCAGATTGCCAAGGTCACTGAACTCGAAGAAGCTCAAAAGTCCGCTTCAGCCAAACTCGAAGAAGCCCAGAAGGCCCACCAAAACCTTCAGCATCAGCTCAACGAAAAACGCTCCGTCCTTGAAGACGAAAAGGCTGGCATCGTCAGCATGATGCGCCGGACCTCGCAGCTTAACAACGAGATTAACTCACTTGAAGCTTTCTCTAAAAACCTGGTCAACACGCGTGAAAAACTTGATGCCCGTGCTGCCAATATTTCTGAAGAGCTCGAACAACTGCTGAGTACCAAGGACGAAGCGGTCAGCAAACTTGATGTGGCAACCAAGCTCATCGAAGAAGAAACCGCCAAAGTCCAACAGCTTAAGCAGCAGTCCGAACAACTCGGTGGTCGCCAGAAAGAACTGACGCAAAAACTCGCCGCTGCCAAGGAAGATCGCAGTGGTTTGAACTCGCGTCGAAACCTGCTTCAGGAAATGCAGGACAAACAGGAAGGTCTGGCTGACCCTGTCAAAGCAATCCTTGCCCGTAAGGCATCCCGCAAGGATGGGGATACACAACACACCTTTGATTTTGTGCGTGGCGTATTGGCTGAGATGATTGAAACCGACGTCGACAATGCTGTCATCGTCGAAGCATCACTCGGTGAATATCAACAGGCCATGGTCATCGACAAGATGTCCGACCTGACTTGCGATAGTGAAGCGATTACAGCCTTGGCAGGCCGCGTGACGTTCCTTGCGGTGGATGATTTTGGTGCAGCGCTGACCAACACCACCGTCAAGCGTCATGGTCAGCAGTCCATCATGGATTTAATCCAGTTCCCCGCTGAAGTTTCGCCATTGATCTGGCGTCTGCTCGGCCGGACACTCATTGCAGATGACCTTGCCACCGCCAAACAGCTCCGCAAACAGCTTCCTGCTGGTTACCGCTTTGTTACCAGGCAGGGCGAAGTGCTTGAAACCGACGGCCGCATCCTTGCTGGTCCCACCGGTTCCAAGATGGGTGGCATGATTTCACGTCGTTCCGAGCTTGCCCAACTCCACGAGCAAATCGCAGCACTCGATGAAGTCATCACAGCCGATCAGCAGCAGCTCATCGAAGTCGACGATCGTGCAGCTCACATCGAAAAGGTCTCCAGCGAACTGCGTAAGGCCATCAGTGAAGCCAACACTGTCAAGATTCAGCTTTCCTCCAAGCTTGACAGCTTGAACTCCCAGATCGGCAAGCTTGAGAAGGAACAACCTGCGTTGGCTGCTGAAACCCAGCAGATTCACAACCAACTCAAGGAAGCCGAACACAAGAAGGAAGGTCGAGCCGAAGAAGCTCGCAAACTTGAAGCCGACTCCAAAGCACGTGAAGAAGCCGTCGAAGCGCTGAACAAGGGCATCAAGGAAATCGAACAACAGGTTGAAACTGCCCGCGAATCGCTGACCACCATTCGCGTCGAAGCAGGTCGCTACGGTGAACAACTTGCTTCCTCGCAACGTCAGGTGCGTCAACTTGAAATCGCTCGTCAGGACGTCAAGCGTCAGCACGATCTGTTGGCCCAACAACACGAACAGCATCAAGGTCGCATTGGTGATCTGGAATCCACCATCGCCCAGTCCACCGAACAGGCAGACAAAGCCAAAGCCAGGATGCTTGAGCTTGAAACCGCATTGGAAGAAATCAAGATCCGAGCTGAAGAAGCCAAAGCCAAGCTCAAGGAAGTTCAGACCGAGGTTGATGGAGTTCGCAGTACAGTGCTCAAGTTCGTAAAACTGATTCACGTAC
>JBICHS010000580.1:0-9775 GCA_043101135.1 Phycisphaeraceae bacterium JB051 | reverse complement strand
CTTCAAACTCAAGGACGGTGAGGTTATTCTCTCTGCCCTGAGTCTGGACCCACGTGTGATTGGCAATGTGACGTCCGAAGGGGATGATATCCCCGAGATTCACGCGGTGGCATGCAGCACTGATGGCTATTCGATTCGATTTAGCATGCAACCCTTCGTCGAGCCGAGCACCCGCGCGGGTCGCAAGTTCGCACGTCCTGCCAAGGGACAGAACATTGTGGGGGTGTACCCGGTTGCAGGTGATGAAACGCTCATCGTCGCCACCTTCCGCGCCCGCGCCTTGCTGTGTCATGCCGAGGAAGTCAACTTCGTCTCCGGCCCAGCCAAGGGTGTGCAGCTGATCAAGATTGCCAAGGACGATTACGTCATCGGCTTTACCACGGCAGTGGACGATCGGGACACCATGACGGTCAAGACGTCCATGGGCGGTGAGCAGCGCATCAACACCGGTAAATACGAACTGACATCACGCGGCGGCAAAGGACGTGAAATCCTCAAGCGAGGCACCTTCACCCGTATCGTCCCACCCGATGTGCAGATTGTGGAATTGTAAATCAACGTTTAAGACAGGAAACCACAGATGAACACAGATAAACACAGATGAAAAACACAATTTTGAGCACCGCATGTCAATGCGGTGCAGGTGTTGAAAGTCGCTTGTCAATCACCTGCACCAGATTAACATCTGGTGCTTAAAACAAATATCTGATCTGCGTTTTTCTGTGGTTAAAAATAAAAGCGCCGGAAGGTAACTTTATAAGTATGACCTCAACCTATACAGCTAAAGACATCTCCGTTCTCGAAGGACTTGAGCCCGTTCGCAAACGCCCTGGTATGTACATCGGTGGTGTGAGTTCAGCAGGCTTGCATCACCTGGTCTGGGAAGTGCTCGACAACTCTGTCGATGAAGCGATGAACGGCCATGCAACCGAGATCACCGTGACGCTTCACGATGATGGCACCTCCATTACCATCTCCGACAACGGTCGAGGTATCCCCGTGGATATCCATCCCAAGCTCAAGAAGTCCGCGCTGGAAATCATTCTCACAACGCTGCATGCTGGTGGTAAATTCGAAGGTCAAAATTACAAAACCTCCGGCGGTCTGCATGGTGTGGGTGCATCAGTCGTCAATGCACTTTCCAAGAAGCTTGTCGCAACCGTCAAGAAGGATGGCAAGCTCTACGAGCAATCCTTCAAACTCGGTAAACCCACCGGTCCGATCAAGAAAATCGGCACCGCACGCGGCAGCGGGACAACCATCTACTTTCATCCCGACCCCACCATTTTCCCCAAGACCGAGTTCAACCCCGACACCATCCGCGATCGCCTGGAAATCGTCAGCTACATCCACAAGGGTGTCAAAGTTGTCTGGGACGATCAGTTGTCCAAGAAAAAAGAAGTCTTCCAACACGAAGAAGGCATCGTCAACTACCTGACAAAAATCATGGCTCAGCGCAGTGCGCGACCTGTTCATGATCAGCCATTTGTGCTGGAAAAAGAAAACGGCATCCGTGTTCAGATTATTCTCCAATGGACCGAATCCACCGACGAACATATCCGCAGCTATGTCAACGGTATCCCCACCGGCTCAGGTGGTAGCCATGAAAATGGACTTCGTGCAGGCATGAGTAAGGCGCTGCGAAATTACATCGAAATTCACAAGCTCACCCCGCGTGGTGTCAACCTCCAAACCGAGGACCTTCGCGAAGGCCTTACCGGTATTGTCTCCGTCTTCATCCCTGATCCGCAGTTCCAGGGGCAGACCAAGGATCGGCTCAATAACCCTGAAGTTCAGCCGCAAGTCGATGGGCTCGTGCGTCCGGCATTTGAACATTGGCTTAACAACAACGGCACGATGGCCAACGCGATCGTCACCCGCGCGGTGATGGCAGCCAAAGCCCGTGAGGCTTCCCGCGCTGCCTCCGCTGCCGTGACGCGTAAGAGTGCAACGACCAATCGACTCAACCTGCCGGGCAAGCTTGCAGACTGTTCGAGTAACAAGCGTGACCGCACGGAACTGTTCATCGTCGAAGGTGACTCTGCAGGTGGTTCCGCGAAACAGGGACGTGATCGTGCACATCAGGCGATTCTCCCTCTACGTGGTAAAGTGCTTAACACCGAACAGGCGTCACTGAAAAAAGTCCTTGAAAACAAGGAAATTTCGGACATCGTCACCGCGCTTGGCTGTGGCCTTGGTGCAGATTGTGATCCTTCCAGGCTCCGCTATGGCAAGATCATCCTGCTCATGGATGCTGACTATGACGGGCACCATATCTCCACGTTGATGCTCACCTTCTTCTACCGACACATGCGACCGCTGATGCGCGAAGGCAAGATTTATCTTGCCCAACCCCCGTTGTATCGCATCGACATCGGCAAGGAAACCCATTGGGCCCACGATGACGCAGACCGCGAACGTATCCTTGAGAAACATGGTGGCGGACGCAGCAAAGTCGACATCAGCCGCTTCAAAGGTCTGGGTGAAATGATGCCCAAGGTCCTCTGGAATACCACGCTCAATCCCAAGACACGCGCGCTGCTTCGCGTGGAGATTGATGACGGCCTCAAGACCGAACAGGTCATCAGCGAATTGATGGGTAAAGACCCCGGCGCGCGGTTCAACTTCATCATGGAACGCGCTGAAGAAGCCGAAGCGCTGGACGTGTGATCGCTGTCACGCCTCGCATTCAATCCATCACAAAACGACTTTGAAATAAAGCCCTGGGGCTTCAGTCCCAGGGACGTGTCGTCTACAATAACCCCATGCTCAAAACACTCGCCCCGTTGCTGGTTTTGTTCTGCGCGATTCAAGTCGTTGCTCAAACTTCATCCCCCCAAACCCTCGGCTATGTCCTCCAACCCGAAGGCATGGCTCCTACGCGTGATGCGGTCGTCAACCGTTTGGCCAAGTCCGACCGAGACTGGATCATTCTTGATACCCAATTCGACGGTGACCCGTGGCCTCCCCAAGTGCTGCAAACCATCCGTGATGGCAAGCCCGGCCGCAAGGTCCTTGCTTACATCTCCATCGGTGAGGCGGAAGATTACCGCGAATACTGGGAGAAAAAATGGGATGCCAACAAGGATGGCAAACCAGACGACGGGGCACCGGGGTTTCTCTGTGAGGTGAATCCCGATTGGGAAGGCAATTACAAAGTCCGTTACTGGCATCGCGATTGGCAGGCGATGATTCTCAAGCGGATTGCAACTATCATGCAGACCCAGAAATTCGATGGCCTGTATCTGGACATCATCGACGCGTTTAGCTTCTTTGAACATGACCCCAAGACCGACAAGTGGCTTGATCACCGCCGCAATGAGCAGACGGGCAACACCTATCGCATTGACATGATCCGCTGGGTGCAAATCATCGCACGCCATGCGCGCCGGTTTAATCCCGATGCCTTGATCATCCCGCAGAACGGTGAGCAATTACTCGAAGACAAAGCCTACAGTGAATTGGTCAGCGGGATTGGCATTGAGGATCTATTTAGTGATGGTAATAAAAAACAGTCGGAAGACGATACCGCCTACCGACTGTCATTTATCAAACCGTTCATTGCTACCGGCAAGCCGGTTTGGTTGGTCAACTATGCGACGCACCCGCGTTACCGTCGTTTGGCAAAGAGCAAGGCCAAAGAACTTGGCATGCGTTTACTCATCACCGATCGGCAGCTTAAAACCTTAGGCATAAGCCGGGCTTTGCAGGATTGAGTCATCAATCAACTCGCGGAAGTTGGTCACCCGATGCAACGTCAGCAAATTGCCATTGTGTGCTGAGGCCGCACGTTCGTCGCCGGAACGACTGAGGATCAGCAGGTCCTCACCGACGTTAATCATATGGGCATAGTGACGTGAATGCAGTTGTGTCTTGCCGGCAGCGACGAGTCCTGCGGGGATCCAGTCAAAGAGGTTGGTTGAGTAGTGAAGCTGCATGCGATGGCGTTCGTTGTCGGGCATGCCATAGCGGTCATCTGCCATGAGTTCAGGCTTGACCATGCTGTCGGTGGTTTGGCTTGAAAGCAGCCACCACGTTTGTGTGACCTCATCAAAGAGCAGATGGAATTTCATATGCCCGCCTGGGAGCGCGATGTAGGTGAGCGTACTGTTTCCAGCGGTGGGGACCAGTTCGGTTTTGAGGCGACCGTCTTTGAGTTCACGACATTGCGCCAGGGCACCGACATGGGTTCTGCCTGAGGCCATGCGCATGAACAGGTGGACGGTTTTGTTTTCCGGGTCGTGAAGCAGGTGACGCTCATCACGAATGCGGACGACGTGTGTTTCGAGCCAACCGGGATTGCCATACCAGCGATGGGGGGCGACTTCGCCTTCGGGGAAGACGGGGGTGCCAATGGGTTGATGGACATCAAGGAGGCTGTCGTAATCCAGCGGATTGGAGAAGGTCCAGTTGTCCCGCTGGGTCAAATCGTCATCCAGATTCGCACGCATGACCACAGGCTGCACACCGGGCCAAGTGTGCTTGGGAATTTTGATCTCCATGCAGATGTAGATTTGGTTGTTCTGGATGTCATAGGCACAGGGCGCTTGATGCCAATCGTGTTGGTCGTCGAGTGTTGCCACGTCCGACCAGGTGCTGCCATCGTCTTCTGAGACACAGATACCCATGGGGCCAGAATGTCCAAGGATGTAGAGTCGATTACCTGCAACAAAGGGTCTGGCGTGGAGCATGGGAAAGTCGTGGACGTGTTCCCATGTGCTGCCGTTGTCATCGGAGATGAAGACTTTGCCTTGGTTCCCCGCCGGGTCATCACCCTTGGCGGACTTTTTGCCCGGCAGATTTTTGACCCCGGGCCCTCCCAGGTCACAGGTGGCAATGAGCCGCCCGGTTGGCGTCTGCAGCAGGGCGGGGGAGTAGCAGTAGACACCGTCAGGGTCCGGTGATTGGTAAATGATTTGTTCGCTTGCCAGCATGTACTTTCATCCTTGTGGTGTTGGCAGTGTGATGATTAAAAGTGGTTTTACCGCGTTCTTGGCGATTGATGTTTTTAGGTTGAATCGGTCTGCAATCCGATCACTTGGCATTGAATTGAAGGTTGCGGAAGTTGATCGTGCCGTTCAATGGACCGTTGGAAACTTTTTCAACACCGATGGCCATTTTCTTGACGGGGTAGTGCACGGTCTTGTCTGCTGCACCGCCCCAACTGCCTTGCGTTTTGCCGTTGAGATCGATCTTGCAATCCCGCCACTTTTTGTTGCCTGAGGCACCAAAGCGGAACTGGAAAGTTTGGCCGGTGCTGTCGATGGCTCGCACGATCACGCGGGTGTTATCCTGCGGGTTGATCTGGAAGTGGAGCACTGGTGTTTCTTCCGGGACGTCCATTTCGGATTCAACGAGCGTAAAGCCGTGGTTCTTTTCAGGCATCTCATATGTAAGGACGCCGACCGGTTGCTTGTCTTCTTCGGTGATTGTGAACTGTGCTTTGACACCCTTGGAAGGATTGACTTTCCAGTTTTGATCTTCGACAAAATATTCTTTGTGCGTGTTCAATGCGACGGCTGGTTGATCCCCAGTCAGGGTCAGGAAGACCGGGTGATCGGGATAGGTCAATAAGGGGATTGAAACCTGTTGGCCGGCTTGTTCAAAGGCGATCGGTGAGGTCTCACCCGTCATCATATCCATCGCTGTAATCTGAGTCAGAACGCGGTCGGAAACGAAGGTGGTGTCTGCGACGCGTGGTGCAAATTCAGCATTGACCGGTTCGGTCGACCAGATGGCGATCGCGCGTTTGCCGTCTTTGCTGAACGTGTAAGCACGCGATTCAGGGAAGCCGGGGTCTGGGCGGTCTGCACCATCCCAGTGATAGCCGTGTTCGTAGTCACGATCCTGCACATGGAAGCGTTTGACGGTAGTCCACGCATCAGCCTTCCAGCCGTTGGTGACCTGGGCAAGGCGTTGGATCGCGTGGTAAGCAAGTTTGGGACTGCCATCAAGGTGAGTGATGCCGAAGTTACTTTCGGTGGTTTTGTAGGCTTGATCGACTGCTTTTTTGCTACGGTGATAAATACGATCACGCATGGTGTACCAGGAGCTGAAACGAATCCCCAGCCCGAGATTTTCCATCAGGCGACGCTGTGCATAGACCGCTTGAGCATGTTCGGTGAAGGCTGCGAAGCGGGGTGTCTTGGTGACGCGTTTGTAGGTGGTGTAACCTTGTTCGGTGAGCCAGATTTCGGCGGGGCCGTTGTTGGCTTTGGCGATGCTTGCCATGTTCTGCATCATGCTGCTGAACCGCCCAATGTCGTCACCGACGATGATGCCATCACGTTGCAGGTACTGCGGGGTGTCGGCATAGGCTTGGAGTTCAGGTGTCCAGCGATGGGAATAAGGATGCATCACCTGGCCGTGCACATTGGGGGACACGCCGAGCTTGATCATATGGGCGTTGACCGTCGGGGCGCAACCCAGGCCGATGACTTTGTACTGTCCGGGCGCTTCACTTTCAATCGCGTCAGCAGCCTTGTTGGTCATCGCCAAAAACAGCGGCGGCCACTGCTGGAGTTGATTGCCCTTGCGATCCCAACCAAAGGCGTCGCTGACCTGATGTCCCAGGTAGTCTGAAACCGTGTGACGGTATTCGCCGAACGGTTCATTGACCAGTTCAAAAGCATGGACATAGCCTTTGAGTTCACGGGCACAGAAGCGGGCGAAGTTGGCATAACCGTCTTCGTTGAACGGATGCTCATAGCCACGCGTGTTGGAGCCGTTGAGAACTGCGATGACTTTGAGGTCGTTCTTCTTGGCTTCCTTGAGCCACGCCCAGACAAAGTCAGGGATGACCAGTTGGCCGCGTTGGGCTTCGACATCACGCCAGAGGATGTCATCACGAATCCAGCCTACGCCCAGTTCTTTGACCTGGGATAACTGCGATAAAGGCTCGTTCCAATCCTTATGGCCGAAGTGGGTTTGGATACCCAATTGGTCATGTCCTGCAGCAGCAAGGAACGTTTGTGAAAAGAGGATGCAGAACAGGAATGTGATCGTCGTCTTGAAATTCATGGTAGGTACTTCAATCAAAGGGGTCTTAAAAGTGTTTTATGGACGGGATCAGACCGGCATTACGGGCGTTCGTAGAAGTAGCTGGTCACATCGCCGTAGAAGGTGTTGTAGTCATGTTCAAAGTTGACGTGGCCGTCAGCAAAGAGCCAGTTCCAACCCTTGCCATCGGTCTGGTGGCGGGTGTTGCCGACGCAGTAGCTGGTGAAGTGGCCGTAGGGGATTTCGTAAAAGAAGTTTTGCTGGACATCACTCATCAGCAGCATTTTGGAGGGCTGGTGCAGATGGTCGAGAATCTGGATATAGCCATACTCAGTGTAGGAGCGGATGGCGACCCCGTTTTTCTTTTTGATGGGTCCGGAGAGTTGTGCGTTGCTGCCGTAGTGCCCGATGTAGACGCCGCGCCAGGTGTCGGTATCACGTGTCGTTTCTGCTGGGCAGAGAAAGACATCGCTTTGATAGGGCAGCAGGCCGGTGCTTTCCATGATGGTTTGCCAGCCGGTCAGCGGGCGAGCAATGTCATCCCATGTGGGGACAAAACCGCCATCGAACATATCGACATACATATGCTGGACGATGCCCATTTGATGCAGGTTGGATTTGCACGCAGCGGTCATGGCAGCCTGTCTTGCCTTGCCCAACGCAGGCAGCAGGATGGAGATGAGCAGTGAGATAATGCTGATGACCACCAGCAATTCAATGAGCGTAAAGGCGTGACGCGTGGACTTGGGACAAAAGCTTGTTTGTTGGTCCAAGGTGACATATTGGGGGCTTGTGGACATGTCGAGTTCCTTGATATGATGATTAATAGCTTGGTTTTCTCTTTATTCTTGTCGCTTTTGGCATACCATTATAAGTCGTGAATAACCGTGTTAAACATATTATTGAAGGTTTAAGAGTATTAAGCCATGCCCATGGTGGTAGTTTTTTTGTCCAAAAAGGTATGGATGGGCTGGGTCCGCGTGGTTATTGGCTGTTATACGAGACCATGTTCCGATTACCCGGGGGGACCGTCCTGCGCAGTGCCCAGATTCATCACAGCTGGGCGATGCAGCTGGCGTTTAACCAGCGGCCGCGAGAATTGCGAAAACTCTCCTACTTCTCAATCTGTTACATCACGCAGGGCAAAGGCCGATATTTCGATCCCAATCATCCCCAGGGCATCCCGCTGAGTACCGGCAGCCTCATCTGCCTGTTCCCCGGACTTGGCCATGTTTACGCCCCCGACCCCGGTACACGCTGGGATGAGATCAATGTCAATTTCTCCGGCGAGGTCTTTAACAGTTGGGTCGGCCAGAACATGCTCGATCCCATGCAACCCGTGCGACAGCTTGAACCCGTGGAGCACTGGCTTAACAAAATTCACCAGATCGTCCTGCCCCTGTCCAAGCCCGATCGAAAACCCGATATCACCGACACAGGCAAGCTCATCGCGCTGATCAGTGAAATGTGTGCTGCATGGCTCACCCCCTGGCAGGACGCTGACATGCAGTGGCTTGAAAAGGCGCAACAGGACCTGCGCGATTGGCCATTACGAGAACCCCTGGACATGGAGCATCTGGCTCACGCGTTTGGCATCACGCAGCAGACCTACCGCAAAAAGTTCAAACGCCTCTCAGGCATGACACCCACCAACTACCACGCGCGATTGATCATCGAGCAAGCCTGCCAACGCCTGCAACATGCCGAGATCCCACTGAAGCAAATCGCAGACGAACTGGGCTTTGGCAGCGAATACTATTTTTCCCGACGCTTCAAACAAATCGCAGGCATGCCCCCCGGTGCCTATCGCGAGAAGGCGGTGAGTGGTTAATAGCGATTTAAGTACCCCTGCGTCGTGTTCATGAAAGTTCATCAACCTTTCACTGCTTCAACGTCTTGTCGAGCCTGCCTTGGCAGACTATGCTCGGGTTCTCCCGGTTTTGAAAGGCAGTGATATGAACATCATTTATTACAACCCCGACGAAATGCGTGCTGATGTGCTTGGCTGTTATGGTCACCCGTTGGTCAAGACGCCCAACATTGATCGACTGGCAGCTCGCGGGACGACGTTTGAAAACTGCTTTGTTCAGCACACGGTCTGCACGCCTTCGCGATGCAGCTTTCTGACCGGTTGGTATCCGCATGTTCGCGGGCATCGCAGTCTCTGGCATCTGCTTCAACCGGATGAGCCCAACACGCTCAAGTATCTGAAGCAAAATGGCTATGACGTTCACTGTGTGGGTAAGAATGATGCGCTGGCAGCTGAATCGTTTGCAGAGAGTGTCCATGAGATTCACATGCCTGATGGTGCAGGGCATACGCATCGTGTCCATAATGATCCAGCAGACCCGGGCTTTATGAACTTCCTGTATGAACCGATGCCAACGGACCATCGCGACATGGCCTGTGCTCAAATCGCAGCAGAGTACGTGCGCAACTGGAAGCCGGGCGATAAGCCGTTTATGTGGTACATCACCACGGCATTGCCGCATTGCCCGTATTCCTGTCCGGAGTCCTGGTACAGCATGTATTCACCGGACGAAATCCCGCCATTGCTTGAAAAGCGAATCGAAAAAGCACCCGCGTTCCACAAGTGGATTCGCCATCACCGCAGGCTTGATGAATGTGGTGACGACCTGAAAAAGATCATGGCTGTTTACCTGGGCATGGTCAGCTATGCGGATCACATGTTCGGCAAGTTGCTCGATGCGTTGGAAGAATCCCCTGCTGGCGAATGCACCAGCTTGCTGTTCTTCTCGGATCATGGCGATTGGGC
>JBICHS010000579.1:0-4152 GCA_043101135.1 Phycisphaeraceae bacterium JB051 | reverse complement strand
GTGGCATGCAGTAGAAAATTGCAAATTCCACTGGACTCCCGCCTGCGCGGGAGTGACGGAGGGTGGAGATTAATTCTTTGCATCGCTCTAGCTGAAAAATAAAACGAACCTGTACGTGGCGCTGTACAGGTTCGTATTCGTTCGCAGCACTGCATACACAGGCGCGATCATATCAGTGATGTCATGCTGTCCATCTTAGACTTGAAGATCACTTCCCGTCAACAGCTTGTAAGCCTCAAGGTACTTACTTTTTGTTTTGTCGATCACATGATCAGGCAGAACCGGGCCGGGGTTTTGCTTATCCCATTTGCCATCATCGCAGAGTTCCTGCAGATAATTGCGGACGATTTGCTTATCGAAGCTGGCTTGATCGCGACCGGGTTCGTAGTCATCAGCAGGCCAGAAGCGTGAGCTGTCGGGCGTGAGGACTTCGTCGATGAGCAGGATCTTGCCGTCTTCGGTGGTGCCGAATTCGAACTTGGTGTCCGCGAGAATAATGCCACGCTGGGCGGCATAATCGTGAGCCATTTTGTAAATCGACAGTGACAGGTCACGGACCTTGGTCATCAGTTCGCTGCCAACCATTTCACAGCCTTGTTCAAAGGTGATGGCTTCGTCATGCACATCGTCCTTGGTGGTGGGGGTGAAGATGGGTTCGGGCAGTTTGTCACATTGTTTAAGGCCTTCAGGAAGTTTGACGCCGCAGACGCTGCCGACCTTCTGGTATTCCTTCCAACCACTACCGGTGATGTAACCACGGACAACGCATTCGATGGGAATGACCTTGGCGCGACGACCAACCATGACACGGCCTTTAAGCGGTGCCTTTTGGTCATCCGTGAGGTCAGCCACATCACTCGCATCGGTGGCAAGCAGATGATGTGTCACTTCGTCGGACATTTTTTCAGCAATCATGTCAAACCAGAATTTACTGATTTGCGTGAGCACGATGCCTTTACCTGCAATACCGTTGGGCATCACCACGTCAAAGGCGCTAAGGCGATCCGATGCGATGATCAAAAGCACATCGGTCCCGTCGTTAAGCTGAGCCTGGTAGATGTCACGGACTTTGCCCTGACGGCGACCGGGGAGCGGCAGATCGGACTTGAGAAATTCCTGATTAAGCAGTGTCATGAGGATGGATCCTTTTGAACGAGTGTTAAACGAATATCACTTCATGGCAGCCATGAGCGTTTTGAGTATGCGATTGTATGCGGTGATGCGAAAGGCGTCATCCGCTTCGTTAGCTTGAATGTAATTGGCACGCGGCATCGCCGGGGCCGAGAGTGATATCTGATCACGCGGCCCGTACTTGATGCGGGTAATCGAGAGGTCTGACCCCGTCACGGATAACAGCTTGCCAACGGTGTCCACGGTAAAGACGCGCTGGCTTAAGTCAGGCGACTTGAGCTTCGGGCTCATCCATTTGAGATTGATGCCACTGACAGTCTGCTGGGCGGCAGCAGGAAAAGCGCCGCGTTGGAACATGCCCACCATCAATTGGCTTAAGCCTTCATTGGTTGTCAGAAATGTCGATGACACACAGTTCTTGATGGCCGGTTCAAGCTCCGCGTAAGGCTTGATGCCAATGGCAAACTGGAAAGCGAACTTACCGGTCTGCGGGTTCCTGGCAATATCAAAAATCGGGATCGGGACCATGCCTTGTTCGCTGAATTTGCGGGCATGCTTCTCCAGGTAAACCTCACACATGTCTTTGTTGGAGTGATAGGACACTTCAACGCGACCGTTTTCCTTAAGCTGCATATACACATTCTGATCCGGGCCGATACCGACATACAGATCAAACGGCGTCTGGTCGCCAAGCGTTCCCTGAACTGTCATCTCCAAGCCATCAAGATTGGTAACCAGATCGTTGACCATGGCTTGAATAATCTGACTGTGCTGACTGAGATTGTCCGGCAGGTTTTTGAGTTGGCGTTCCAACCGCTGAGCAGCACCACGCCAGGGGTCCGAAGGGACATTGGCCAACGTGGCGATCGCTGCATCGGTCTGTCCCTGAGCAGCCTGACACCAGCCCAGCCAATAGCGATACTGCGATTGGTCGTCTGACTGGATGAGCTGTTCAATGACGGGGATCGCCAGATCAAATCGCTGCTGTTGAATGAGCTGTTGACCCCGAACCAGCAGCATGCGTGCCGACGCCAGTTGGTCCTGATCCAAATCCACCATGTAAACCATGCGCACAAACCGGGCAGTCGGATCATTGGGAAAATCAGAATCCAGCAGCGCGACTTTATCAATGGTGCTGAGATTACGTTTAAAGCAGATGTCCGCAATTGTGCTCTCAGCGCTGCCTGTTTCCAGAAAGCCATCAAGCTGATCGTTGAAAGCTTTCTTCATGTCATCAGGGCCGGCCCGATCGACCAATGCTGCACATTTAATCATGAACGTCGGGCTCTTGAGAAATTCCCAACCTTGCATACGAATGGCAGCACTGATCAGATTAAACAGTCGATCACATTGTGCCTTATCCAGTGATGGCAAATCGGAACTGACCATCGGCATGATATAGTCATGCAACTGCTGCGGAGATTTGAAGGTCGACAACAGGAACGAACCATACAACTGATTCGGACCTGTGTTGAGCAGAAAGCTTCGCGAGTTCTCAATGAGTTGGGCATTCTTGAAGTACGTCCCAACCATGTACAGATCCATCGTCACACGATGAACAAATGGGGATTGGGGATTCTTCTGAATAAAGTCGAACGCGGCTTTGATGTACAGACTTGCGCCATCTTTTTGCGTCAGATAGTACTCGGGGATGGGATAGGGGAGTGTGATCTGGACTTTCTTGCCAGCTTCTGCCGCACCGGCTTGCGCCTGATCCTGAGCATGTGATGGCATCGCGATGCCGACAAGCAACAGAGCTGTAAGTACAACAGTCATTCGCATGGCAGGCAATCCTTTACACGTGCAGTGATATCCGGGGTGCTGTTTGAGGCAGTGGCGGGTGGCAATGATCAAAGCTGTTTGAGGAAACGGGTATCGTTTTCAAACAACCAGCGGATGTCGGTAATACCGTACTTGCGCATCGCAATACGTTCGATCCCCAGACCGAAAGCAAAGCCGGTCCATTCTTCCGGATCATAGCCCACGGCTTTGAACACGTTGGGGTCGACCATACCGCAGCCGCCGATTTCAATCCACTCCATTTTGTCACGGATCTGCATCTTGATATAAAGCTCAGCGGACGGCTCGGTAAATGGGAAGTAGCTGGGGACCAGGTCAATCTCAGCATCTTCACCGAACATGGCTTTGGCGAACTGCACCAGCGTGGTCTTGAGGTCGACCATACTCACCTTTTTGTCCACGTACAGACCTTCGATCTGATGGAACATCGAGTAATGCGTCGCGTCATGTTCGTCAGGACGATAGACACGGCCGATGGACACCACGCGAACGGGCGGCTCGGTGTTTTCCATGGTGCGAATCTGCACTGTTGAAGTCTGCGATCGAAGCAGATGCGGATTATCCGTTTCGTAAGGATCATCCAGATAAAAGTTATCCAGCGGATCTCGGGCAGGATGCTGCTTGGGGATGTTGAGTGCGACGAAGTTGTGATACTCATCTTCAACTTCAGGACCGGTGACCGCATCAAAGCCCATGCGACCGAAGACTTCAAGCAGTTCATCGATGGTTTGCGTGATCACATGCTCACGACCAAGCGATGCGGGCAAGCCCGGTTCGGTGACATCAATCTGGCTGGCCTTTTTGCTCTTGGCGGGGCCGGCATCACCCAGAGATTTTTTCTTTTCGTCAAAGGCTGCCTGCAGTTTCTGACGCAGCGCATTGGCCTGCTGACCAAATGCGGGCTTGATCTCTTTGGGGACATCTTTGAGAAGCCCCATCAGACCTTTAACCGCACCCTTGGTGCCCAGATACTTGATGCGAAACTGCTCCAACTCATCGGCTGTGGTCACAGCGTCAAGGTCGGCAGCAGACTGGATATCCAATTGTTCAATTTGTTCGAGCATAGACAGGTAGGATACACGAAAACCAACTGAAATTCACCGTCGCATATACACCTGGACAAGTCCGATTAACTGTTCTTGAGCTTACGGGCTTCGCGGCGACGATCTGCTTCCTTGAGTAGACGCTTACGCAAACGCACAGAGTCCGGCGTGATCTCCA
>JBICHS010000578.1:0-2660 GCA_043101135.1 Phycisphaeraceae bacterium JB051 | reverse complement strand
GATCGATCGACAATGACGATTCAACGAATCACAACGAAATGTTGTCCACAGTGATAACAAAATTGCTTAAACACATCCCACTTTATCAGGCTATGGTTCTGTGCAGTGTTCCTGTCATGGCTGAAGACCAGGTGGTCTTTGAAGACGCCATGAACACGCTCAACAACTGGTCCAAGGGGGAACTGGTGACACACGACGAAACCGTCGACCACACCCCTTACATGAAGATGGGCAACGCCATCACGGCCGCTCCCCTTCCTTACCAATTGGCTTCAGATTGGACGCTTGAAGCGGATGTGCGTCACACCAATTTTTCGCGTGGCCTGTGGATCGGTCTTGTCGACAAAGACATGAAACAAGGTTACGCAGCCTTGTGGGATTCGTCACTTGAAAAGTACTTCGACGGCAAAGGCATGTTTGTCATCTGCCACATCACCGGCAAGGACGACAAGCCCATCGGTTTTCACTCCAAGATCAAACGACTGGGTAAACACAAGAAAAGTCCGCACCTGGTCAAAGACGCCAAGTTTGCACACGTCAAACTCAGTTGGGAAGCAGCCAACGGCAAGCTCACACTCAGCGTCGACGGCGAAGAGCTCTATGCCATCCATGACACAGATTTCAAGACGTTTGACCAAATCGTCATTCGCGGCAACACACACAGTCTCATTGACAACGTCAAAGTCACGATGCCTAAGAAATAACATCTAACCCCTGATTGGAGACAAAACATGTCCTCAAACGCAAGACCCAACCCGCAAGGGGGGTTCACACTTATCGAATTGCTTGTGGTCATCAGCATCATCTCACTACTGATCTCCATTCTCCTGCCTGCATTGGGTAAAGCGCGGATGGCGGCACAGGATATGGGCTGCCTTAACAACCTCAAACAACTGGGCGTCGCCACGTCAGCTTACCTGACGGATGAAGATGAAATCTTCCCGACCATGTTGTTTTACTACAACAAGAACCAAGGCATCCGTGCCAACAATTACCGCGGCGACTGTTGGGATGCCGAGTTGGCCCCCTATCTGGGGATCAACAATGACTACAGCACGTCCGATTACTGGTCGCTGAAATTCACGCCTGTTTTCCAATGCCCGCGTGACTGGCGCCGCCGTGCAGGCACATGGGATGTGAACCGTCGTTCCTACGGTGCGGTCAAAGTCGGCTCCAACGGCAATGCCGATTACGGTGTGACATGGTCAGGCGGTGGTACCACAGCCCCGCCGCGCATCAGTGAAGTGGTTAAACCCAGCAAGACCATTTACCTTTTTGACTTCCAACCGACGAGTTATGGCACACAATATCATCCCTCCTACTCAGTCATCGATGGCTGGCTAGGCGACTCGGCAGCACCCAAAACCCCGGCAGGTGATTTCTACCACGGCAATGCCCAATCGTTCCTGTTCGTAGACATGCATGCCAAGCTCGATTCACCCAGCATTGCTCATAACGATGGTTCGGGACGTCGCAGTTGGTCACGCAAATAAACCTACCGATACGACTGTGACCGACACGAAGAATCCGCAGTCCTCTTAAGTATCACCCAATATCGGAACGCCCATGTTCAACGTGTTTCTGAAAATGACCGTATTGCTTGTGCTCTGTTGTGCCTCTGTCAACCTGCACGCAGCCGAGCACCAATTCCCCAAAGCTGATCTTTCCAAGCTTGGGAACATACCAACGATTGATACCCCGCTGTACATCATGGAGTATCACATCTGGCATAAGTCGCCCTTCGGCCAGGAGTCGCCCGACGGCTATGTGCATTGGGACATGGGGCATGATCGCATCGACCGCGCGATCGGCCCGGATTGGATGCGCGATAAAGCCCCCGTGGGCTATCCCATGCTCGGACTGTATAACGCCGAAGACACCAACGTCATCCGTTGGCAACTGGCATGCATGCAGAACACCGGCGTGGATGGCACGTTCGTGCAGATGTTCCCCGAATGGACAAAGGGGCAGTACTTTGACCGCAGCTTCATCTGGGACAAAATCATCGACATTGCTGACGACCTTGGCTACAAAGTCGGCCTGCATGACGAAGTGCAATTCCGTGGCGGGCAGCCTGCGCAAAAATGGGATGTCATGGGGCTGCGCATCGGCCAGTTCATCAAACAGTACGGCCAACGTTCAGCCTTTCTGAAAATCAAAAACCAACCGGCTGTCGCGTTCCAATTCTGGAATCGCTTCAACAAAACCATGTCTGTCGATGAACTTGCCAAGATGATTAACCTGGCTGAGAAAACCGCGGGCTGTGATATTTACTGGATCCTGCACATGGCACCCAACGACGGTGTCTATGCCATGGACAAGGTCGATGCGTTTATCACCATGGCCAACACCAATGCGCTTAACCATCGTGTCAGCGGCTTCACCGAATCGCCCAAACAGGATTGGCAAATGATGCAGCAACAGCTGGACAAAACCAAAGCGTATGCAAAGAAGTATCCGAACAAAGACCTTGGCTTGTGGGTGTATGACGGATTTGAAGAATCGCCCAAAGCCTTAGGGGATGGGCGAACCAGCTTCCGTTGGATGCCACGTGAGAAAGGCAAAACACTCATCACGTCACTGGAAAAATACGAAGCGATCAATCCTGCGTTTCACATTCTCACCAGCTGGAACGATTGGCAGGAGAACACGGCTATCGA